>NZ_CEXQWX010000028.1:0-49769 GCF_982718395.1 Carboxylicivirga sp. | reverse complement strand
CGTCGTCCTTTAACTTTATCTTCTTGTTGGCATAGCGCTTCAAGGCATCTTTAAAATAACTGACACACCCTTTTAATTCACTTGAGTTATATCCTATAAACAGCTCATTTGCAAACTCAAACTGTCCTTTCTCAACATGAATTTCGTTGGGTTTGGGGAT
Organism: Carboxylicivirga sp.; assembly: GCF_982718395.1. Classification (NCBI taxonomy): domain Bacteria; kingdom Pseudomonadati; phylum Bacteroidota; class Bacteroidia; order Marinilabiliales; family Marinilabiliaceae; genus Carboxylicivirga; species Carboxylicivirga sp. Next base: position 49,609 of record NZ_CEXQWX010000028.1, on the reverse strand, counting down.
AATATGATACGTGTTTTCCTGCGAATATCCTTTAGCCGTCAACAGGATAATTGCCAGTGCAATGGTAATCCTTCTCATAGACAATTGTACTGCTTCATTAATTTCTACCACCTTCAAACTCATCCTGACCACGCTCTGTTTCTTTTAATCTAATGGCGTTCAGTTCCTTTTCTAAAAGTTGTATTTTCTTTTGCAAGGCTTCCTTTTCAACATCCGTGCTCATGACATTTTTATTGCTATTAACTTCGCTCCCTACTTCATTGTAGATAAAGTTATTATCTGATGTTTGACTTTCAAAAACAATTTCTCCTCCAACCGGTGAGTTAATACCCTGATCAACAAGATTAGCTTTGATCTTAACCTTACCAGCCTCCAAAGTGGAACGAACCAATATGGGCGCGGTTCCCCATTCCAGTTTCTTTGGATTCGACAGTATCTCACTGTTTGAAATCAGTTCACCTTCTCCCTCAATTTCAAATTGGATATCTGATTTATTTAGGCGTTTTACAATCCCGTCCTGATCAACCATAGAAGCTACAACTCGTACAAAGTCGGTTCCATTAGCTAATAGTGGCAAACCGTTATTTTCAACCGATAATTGTATTTTGGATGGACGTTTGGCAGGCATTCGTTTAAATCGTGTCACCACTTTTCCATTGATCAATCCTTCAGCTATAAAGCTGGCTTGTTTTTGTTTTTTGGCACGATGCAGATTTTTAACATCAATAAAGCTGAACACATCCTTGAACACCACCATGGGGTGAGGCATTGATAATCCCAGATCGGCCACCTTCTGCACCAATGTATCTTCCTCGTAAACAATCAGACGGACTTCGTCGCAATTGGTAAATACAGTCACATCGGATTCCGAGATGGGCGACATTTCATGGGCGATGTAAATCATCGGATCATTGGTTTCTGAAACATCTCTTTGGCTGGCAAACAGGTAATAAGAATATTTGGGCTGGCGGAAGACATCGGTGATACCACCATAAAAGGTATCGGGGTGATAACCCCGCTGGTGATCAAACGAGTGCCATAATGTACCGCCTATATGTTGAGCAGGTGTACTGTACAGAGATTCCCAACTCGTGTACACATAGTCCGGATTAGCATAGTGCTTCGCCTGAACCAGCTGTGCCCTTTCACCCCAGCCGCGCACTATCCGGCTTGGTGAATTGTGTGAATTCCAGTCGTCAACACAATCGCCCCACTCACGGGTAAATACACACCGCTCTTCATTTGAATAATCGAATTCCAGTTTTTTGCGGTTAGCTGCCGTATTATCTTTTACATTACGGTAGAATTCACTCCGGTAGGGATGCGAGTAAATTACATCAAAATGCTCCTGCCCTTTTGCATGCGAATCACAAACCGTATAAGCTCCCTGATAAGGATATTCCTGGTGAACCAAGTCATGTGCCTGCTTTGCAAAATCATTTGGGTACCAGGTTTCATTAAGAATCGGTTCCCACATAATCACGCAGGCATAGTTACGATCACGCCTGACCATATTCCTTACATCTCTGAAAACGCGCTGTTTGAAAATTGGTTTATCATTCCAAAATTGCCATCCCGGAGTAGCCACAATATAGAACATGCCCAATTCGTCGCAAGCTTCCATAAAGGCAGGGTCAACCGGATAGTGTGCTGCTCGTACAATGTCACAACCGGCATCTTTCAGTAATCTGGCATCGCGCCATTGGGCATTGTTGGGAAGTGCATTACCCACTACTGCATAATCCTGGTGGCGATTGGCACCAATCAGTTTTCCCGGATAGGGTTTGTTATTTAAATAGAAGCCATCTTTACCTCTGAATTCAATTTTTCGAATACCTACTCTTGATGCAACACCATCGATGCGTTCTTCTTTTGAGCTGCTGACGATTACTTCAAGGCGATACAAGTGTGGCGACCAAGGTGTCCATAATTCAGGATCAGGCACCAACATATTGGCTTTAAGCTGTTGGGATTGATTGCCCTTAATACTAATTGTTTGTTCAAATTCCGCAACCTTTTCCCCATTCGGATTTTTAAGCCTCATTAACACTGATACCTTCTTCGTTCGGCGTCCGTCGTTTTGCAGATCTACATTTGCAACTACCGTGGCCTGCTTTTCAGATAAATTCTCAACATGGGTAAAGATACCGCCACCGGCCACCTTATCTGCATCAATGGCATTGCTGACATAAACTGTATTTGTAGCAGTTAACCACACATCACGGTAAATGCCACCGAAATAAGAGAAATCCAGAACTTCCTGAGGTTTTCCCGGCGGGTAATCAGGATCATTACTGTTATCGGTCCATACGGCTAAAACATTATTTTGATCTGTCTTGACTTTTCCAGTCAGGTTAACAGAGAATGGTAAATAACCACCGTAGTTCTCATCTACTAACTCACCGTTCAGCCACACTTTGCATTTACCCATTACTCCTTCGAAATGCAAACGTAATACTTTATCGACTATATTTGCCGGCACGTTAAAATGTTTCCGGTACCAGACCTCTCCCTGGTAGTTATTGCTGCCACTGGCTTCTTCTGATATCAACTCAAGCCCGTGAGGACAATTAACAACCTGCCAGTTTGAATCATCGAAATCTGTCAATTGAGCATCTTTAGCAGCTCCTTTGATAAATCGCCAGCCAATATTAAAATCAAAAACATCGCGACCGCTATCTTTGACCTCCCAAAATCCGGCTTTTGAAAATTCAGGTGTATTATTATTGGCAAAAACGTTAACGTTAATCGCCAATAACAGCGTTAATATGAGATAAGTAGTTGGTGTGATTTTCATAGATATTTTATTAATAGTTCAATACCTGAAACTATGCTGATTAATTATTTCTTTAAGCGTTCGTACCTGTTCTTTTCAAAGCTTACTACAAATGAAGATTCGAATAATTCAGATTTGATATAATAGTCGGTTGATATAATCTGTGCGCCAGATGCTTTGGCCTTTTCAAAGCGGGTATAATCATTTATACGGGCTTCCCTAGTATCGGCATCAGCTCGTGTGCGAACGATATATCCCTTTTTAACCAACTGCTTAATTTTATCAAAATCCCTAACCGGATCATTAATAACCATAATGGCTGCCTCTGAATTTCCTTCGGGAAGATTTACGAATAAACAAGCATCTTTCAAATCTGGATAAGCCTTTAGATAACGTTTTGTTTTCTCCTGACTTTCATCTAATACAAATAGGAAGCGGTTTCGAACCTTATCTAATTCGGGCCATCCTTTCGTTAAAACAGCTTCCTCCAATGTGATATGATCACCTCGTACCAGATCCGGAGTAATCAACTGTTCGGGCGAGAATACCTCTTTGATTTCACGATCAATACTGGCCAGTGCTTCAGTAGAAAATGGTAATACCGGATGTAATTGACCTACTTGCTGATCTTTGGCATTCATTAGAATAATAATTGGCATGTGTCCAACATTATTCATCGACCAGGTTTTCATCACCTCCAACTGCTCTTTAAACAAAACATGGTGACTTCTAAAATCAACATCCTGAATATGCATCACCTTCAATCCTGGTTCCAAAAGTTTCTTCTCTTGATCAAAAACTTCTGACTCAATGCCCTTTCCTTTTAAAATTTCCAACCCTAATGGATTGCTAAAGTGGCCTCCTTTGGGATCATAAAACACATCAATTTCAAAACTTCTAAGGCCGAGCTTTAACTGCTCCGCCATGGATATATGTCCATATTGTAAAGCCATGGCCTGAGCTGAATCAATGTCATAAACATGTTGCCAAAGAGCTTCTTCTATGGGTAGTTTATATGAATTATGACTTCCAATAAGCTGAATCTCATTCATGGTATATTGATTACAGCCGGTTAAAAAACAAGCTGTTATCGTTATATAATAAAGGAACAATTTAAACATTGTGAGGAATTTAATTGATAGCTTTCACTTCCAACACCACACTGGATTTTTGGGTGCTCAATCCTGTGTTAATACCAACTTTCATCAAAAAATCGCCGGAATAAACCTTTTCTCTTATGGAATGTGAAGGATTAAAAACATTAATTTCTCTTACCCTGTATTGTTTATTGGCATCCAATCCATCTAAAGCAACAGGTTCGGTAGAAGTCTTTATTGCAAAACGATCATCAACCAGGTAGTTAAAAACAATGGCTTCAGTTTTATCCTGTTTCACATACATCAGCGCAGCCTGACTGTTTTTATAAGGGTTAAGCAAACGATATAAATCTCCGTGCCACACAATATGCTCAAATTGATTGTAGTTACTAATGGCTTTCTTACTAAAACTTAGTTCGTCTTCACTTAGTTTATTTGCTTCAATATCGAAACCTAATTTACCCATACTACACACATCAATCTTGTATTTTAAAGAACAGTTACTCCAATTGGTTACATGACTATCGGTTACAATTGAAGGGAAGAAGTAAGAGTAATTCCACTGCATGTATACACGTTCCAATGGGTCAGTATCATCACTTGGCCAAAACTCTGTGAAATACTTCAATAACTCATAATCTCCGCGGCCTCCTCCACCTGAGCAAAGCATCATGGGTACTTTCTCGTATTTGGCCCTTAATCTTTGTAATACTTTGTATAAACCGTGAACATATTCAACATACAGATGCGACTGAGGTAAACCTTTTCGCTCCAGGTATGGCGAATGAGCATTAAAAATAACCGCATTGCAGTCCCATTTAATAAAAGCCAGTTCCGGATTTTTGGTAAATAAATTATCTACCACATCAAATACAAAATCCTGTACATCCGGGTTGGACATGTCGAGCACCAGTTGATTACGAAAATATATTTCAGGTCTTTGTGGTTGTTTAATTACCCAATCTGGGTGTTTTTCGTACAGTTCACTTTTTGGATTAACCATCTCCGGCTCAATCCAAATTCCAAATTTGACACCAGCTTTATGTGCTTCTTTCACCAGATAACCTATCCCATCCGGCAATTTCTTTTTATTCTCCTGCCAGTCACCTAAACCAGCCACATCACCATTTCGAGGATATTTATTTCCAAACCACCCATCATCTAATAAAAACAAGTCAACACCCAGGTCATTGGCATCTTTAAAAAGTTCTACCAGCTTTTCCTGATTAAAATCAAAATACGTAGCTTCCCAGTTGTTTAGCAGTGTCATACGCTCTCCCTGTCCATCCAGCACCTGATATTTTCGGGCCCATGAATGTAAATTACGACTGGCAACTCCTGTTCCCTGATGTGATACTGCATAAATCAATGAAGGTGTCTTAAAAACTTCTCCTTTAGGTAGAAGGTATTCAGAGTTATAATCATTAATTCCAGAAATAAACCGAAGGTTATCATACGAATCCAATTCAAACTCGAGCTTAAAATTACCGCACCAGGCCAACTGCCCAAGCATTACCGTTCCTTCTGTCTCTGATGCCGGCTGATCAAAGGCCAGTATAAAATTAGGGGACTTTAATAGCAAGGCACGCGCTCCTAACTTTGATTCCACCGATTTTATGTCACGTCCAAGCTTCGTCTCGTTAGGCTGCATTTCTTTTGCCCATTCATTATCAAAAGTGGTTAAATAAAATTCCTTGTTAGTGAAGTACATATTTGCAGAACTATACTTTTGAAGACGAATCGGTTTCTTTTCCTGATGTTGAATTTCTGCCCATTGCTCAATGACATCCTCCTTAACAAACACTTTATAAAACAAAGTAACCTGAACGGGATATACCGGATCTTTCAGCACAATTGAAGTCAACTTAACATTTGCATCAACTTGCAGAACCTCATGACTTACATACTCTAATTCCAATGAACGATTACCATCAGAATGGACAATCTGAATAGCTGGTTCTGAAATATTCCATGTCCCAGCTGGAGTATAAGTACCGTTAGTTATTCCAATATGCCTATCAGTAAAGCGGTACGTTTCATAAACTGATGCGTAATCCTGTTCATGTGCCAATGGTTCACCAAAATAGATTGTTCTAAGCCGTTTATCCTTATCCGTTTGTAATACCAGTGCGTTGTTTTTTGACAGTATCGGAATGATTGTTTTTTGAGCTCTCACTCCGAATGAGTTGATTATTAACACGAATGTTAACACCCCTACAGTTTGCAATATGATTTTATTCATAAGATTCTGGCTTTGTATTCTATTTTGAACTTAGATTTAGACTGGCTGACTTTAATCCCTTGCCACCTACATTTACTTTAATATTACCTGCATCTTCAGTTGATTTTACTAATATCACCAGCTTACCGTTAAATAACTTCATGTGTGGCTCGTGAAATATCTCCAGAGAGGTGGCATCTCCATTACAGGCAGCCCGGTATTCTCCTGCTCCACTTACTCTAAATTTCAATGAGTTGGCGGCTTGCGGACATAAATACCCATCTTTATCGTGTACAGATACAGTTATATAACACAAGTCTTCTCCGTTTGCTTCCAACACTTTTTTATCGGGATTTAATTTAATTTGATATGGCTTACCGGCTGTTTGAACTTCTTGCTCTGCCAATGGTCTATTATTTTCATCCAATGCCACCACTTTTATTACACCCGGCTCATACTTTACATCCATCCATCTTAAGCGGTAACGATCCAGACGTGAATTCTTATCTTTCACCTTTATTCCATGGCTTTTTCCATTAACGAAAAGCTCAGCCCGATCATAATTGGTATAAACAAACACAGGTGTTACTTCCCCTTCACGTCCCTGCCAATTCCAATGTGGTAAAATGTGTAAGGTCTCATCATCCTCATTCCAGATGCTTCGATACATGTAGTAACGATCCTTAGGCAATCCGGCTAAGTCACAAATACCAAAATATGAACTTCGCGAAGGCCAATAGTTATCGTAAGGCGTGGGTTCTCCCAAATAATCAAACCCGGTCCAAACAAATTGACCAATTACCCATGGTTTATCTTCCTGCATGGCGAAATCCTCATCGGGTATGTTAGACCAATTACACGACTCCAGATCATAAGATGAGCATTGTAGATCGTCATGCACAGTCATCTTTGCTTCTTCTACAGGAAATTTATAAACTCCACGAGAGCTGATGGTTGATGCTGTTTCTGATCCCAATATCATTCCTTGTGGAAAACGCTCATAAGCTTCTTCATAAAGGTGAACGCGATAATTTAATCCAGGGATGTCTGTAATGGCACCAAAACCGGTTGCCATAACGGCCTTCACCTGATCCATTCCAACCGTTACCGGGCGTGTCGGATCCTCGCGGTGAAAAATATCCTGCAGCCATTTGGCACGTTTTACACCTTCATTACCCCATTGATCAGGCACTTCATTACCTGAACTCCACATGACAATACAAGGATGATTACGGGTAGCCCTTACCAGATTGACCACATCTTTTTCGGCCCATTCGTTAAACCAAAGGTTATAACCATTTTTTACTTTTGGTTTCTCCCATTCATCAAAGCTCTCGACTAAAAACAGAAAGCCCATTTCATCGCATAATTCTAATTGCTCGATGGAAGGCATATTGTGAGATGAACGAATGGCATCGCATCCCATATCTTTCAAAATCTGCAACTGACGACGCAAAGCCGAGCGGTTAATGGCGGCTCCCAATGGGCCTAAATCATGGTGCAAACAAACACCTTTGAACTTTCGAACTTTACCATTCAACGAAAAGCCTACTCCTGCTTCATATTTTACATCTCTCACCCCAAATCGAATGCTTTGCTCATCTACCATTTCATTGCCTTTATATAACTGGCATTTCACATAGTACAAATTGGGGCTTTCGGGACTCCATAACTTTGGCTTGATCAACGAAAGATTCTGTTCCATTAACTCTCCAAACTGTTCGGTACTTTCCTTTTTTGATACAATTTGACCATTAGCATCAATAATCGTCGAAACCAAGCGCATATCCGATCCGGTAACAGCTGCCTTAATATTTACCTTGGCAAGCTCATCAGATATAAATGGTGTAGTTACGAAAGTACCCCATTTTTGGAAACATTCTTTATTTTTAATCTCAAGCGTTACTTTTCGATACAGGCCAGCACCGGGATACCATCGTGATGCAAATTCCGTGTTTTCCAATCGTATGGCCAGCAGGTTTGCACCTTCTTTTAGTTCCTCTGTAATATCGAAATAGAAATAGCTGTAACCATATGGCCTGTTTCCAACTTTTTTACCATTAACAAATACCTCGGCATTGCTCATGGCACCATCGAACTGCAATAAAACCTTTTGCTTATCGCTTAACTGATCGAGATCAAAAGATTTGCGATACCAGCCTACCCCAATGTGAGGCAAAGCACCTGTTCTACCTGTTTTTTCAGTTGCTTGTTTTTCTCCATTTTGAGTGATAGCTACAACCTGTTTGTCAATGTCTTTATTGAAAGGTCCGTAAATAGCCCAGTCGTGAGGTACACTCACACTTTCCCACTGTGAATCGTTGTAGTTGGTTTGGTGTGCTCCTTCAACATCTTCGTTAATGAATCTCCAGTCCTTTTTCAATAAGATATTTGTTCGCTGACTGTAACCATTTAAAGCAACAACCAATGCAAATGCTATAGTACAAATAAGCTTCATGTTATAATATTTTCAAACAGTATACTTACTTCTTAAAATCCTGAATCCTGGTGTTCTCTGTTCGTTAAATCCAGGTATAAAAAGCACTAGCAAATCTATAATTAGTATAAATGAACCAGGTTTAAAATTCAACCTAAAAAGTAGAAAAATCTTTCAAGCTTATTTAGATTCCTAATTACCTTAATTCCGCCCACAGAATTTTACAGCCCGCAGATAGCGCTGATTTTTGCAGATGTTAGTTTCACTCCTGAGAAGATGAGAATCTGCGAGAATCAGCGTAATCTGCAGAAAAAAATCAGGCAGAATAATACCACCTGATTGCTACTTTATAATCATTTGAAAATTGATATGAACAACTATTGCTTTTCAAAATACAATAGTTCATCCAGCGCAACATCAAAGCTTTTGATTTTACCTCCACGAACAATTTTGCCATTCGGTAATTTCCATTTTCCCTTGGGTAAATGAACCATTCTACTTCTTGCATTTTGTTTTACAACAGGCGCTACCAGTATTTTCTCTCCCAACATAAATTGATCCTTTATTTTGGCAAATCCCTGTTGTGGATAGTTGTATTCCATAGGTCGCATAATAGGTTCACCTGTTTTTGCGGCATCCTTTGCTAGTTTCAAGATGTAATCCTTATAATTCTGGCGAATATCCACTGCACCTTTTACAGCCTTTTGATGCTGCTCGTCTAAAATACGCCATGGAGCCACTGAGAATTGCATCATTGGCATTAAGGCATGACATTGGGCCGACCGAACAACTAACTCCTGATCGATAACTGCACCATCCAAAAATGATGTGTATTGGCCTCCACCGATCATATCAGGGCACGAGAAGGGGTATCCCATTATACCTTCAACTAACATTTGAGGTATCAGCCAGTTTAAGTGATGCCAACTATGGTCTTTATCATGCAGTCGTTCGGCCAGAGGCTGTCCACCCATTTTCCACATAGCCCGGTACTCATTTAATGGAAAATCCAATCCTATTTCACCATACAATTGGGAGTGATCGTTGGGTGATAATCCATTCAGATTAACATTGCCTGTATAAAAGCGTGCATCGCCTGCATCCAGCTTAAAACCATCAACACCATAATCATCAACCAAACGTTGCAATTCTGCTTTAAACCATTCTTGTGCTTTGGGATTGGAAAGATCCAGTAAAGCACTAACACCATTCCACCACCGAATCATAGCTGGTCTGCCGGTATCATCCTTCAAAAAATAACCCTTACTTTCCAGTTCGCGGTACACATCACAATCGGGACTCACAAACGGACAAACCCATAACATAACCTTATATCCCATGTCATGCAATTCATCCATCATGGCCTTGGGGTCATCAAACCGTCCTTCATGAAAATTCCATTTCCCATAATCTTCCTGCCAGTTATCATCAATCATCAAAACCCCGGCTGGATAACCATTCTGACGGATATCTTTTGCATATCTTAAAATATCATTCTGATTTTGATCGTACATCAATTCAATCCAGGTATTGTACTGTGGTGCTGTAAAAAGCAATTCATCGGGCATCTTTCCTGATGGAGGGAAATAGTTTTTACTAGCCATTTGATAGGCGTCTCGTAAACCTCCAGCCACTTTATTTATGAGTATTTCTGATCTGCTCGAAACAATTAACTTATCTGCCGTATTTTTAATCTTCAGTGGCTCTTCACTCCAGATAAGGTCACCCTGATCGGATAAAATCAAAGGTTGTACCTGGTTTCCGTAACCCACACCCCAAGTATCAATTTCAATATTTCTATCGAATGGCATCTGATGCCCTTTGCCGATGATTCCCATCCACCAAATGCTTCCACTTTCTTTTTCTATCTCTTTAGTGTGCGTTATGTTTCCGGATTTTTTCTGACTTATTCCCTCAGTTTGTGCATTAGGAGTTCGTTGTCCGAAACCATTCAGAGCAAAGATTAATACGAGTGCAATGGTGCTAACAAACTTCATATCTTTATTATTTTCAATTTTTTATAAAAACATTATGAATAAATAAAACCTTATTCTTTAGCAAAGCTATCAGATTGATGATTGAAGCTGGTTCAAATTTCTACCTAAAAAGTTGAATGATCTTTCACCTAGTAGTAACCAAAGAATTTTTGGTCCTATGACAGAAGTTATCACTATTATTCAGGGAATAAGACAGCATAGATATCTGATACACATGTTTGAATAATTTAGTTAACTAACAACAACTTTGAAAAGAGAAACAGGCACATTGGGAAGCTTCTTTGCAAAAACCACTTTCAATGCATTGGTTGTAACTGGTTTTTCGAGAACAATCTCATTTATCGCCTGATAGTTTCCTTTCTTTTCATACAGCAACTGACCGTTTTCATCATAAATTTCGTAGTCGGCTACAACAAATGGAATCTCCGATTCGGGATGTTCCAGTAAATTACATTCCAATGCATGGTCAAAGTCTGGATCAAAAAACAGCTGTAGCTTTGAAATAGTCTTTTCCGAATTCCATTTCAGTTTTAATTCCGGATGTTCATCTGACCAATCAGCCACCCAGGCATTTGTTCTCCCTTCGGATGTTGGGCGAATTTCGCCATTGCATACTTGGTTCAAATTAAAGCTATCTAATGCAGGCTCTATCTTCATCGCCAGATTTTTACCCGCCGGACGGCGTTCAGGTGTCCAGAACTCAAAAGCATCTAATCCTAAAACCGGATCAGGCTCTTGCTTGCCAAAGTTAGATACTGCCGGATTTATCTTATTCTGCACTGTTAGAGTGCCTGTGATTCGCCGCTCACTAAGTGCCACTTCAACTGCTTCATTTTTTATTAAAGCCAGATAGACGTAAGCATCTGCTTCCAACTGGAAATCTGTATTTATTTTAATCTCATGCTCCCCTTTATCCAGCTTAAAATCCAACTCCTGCAAACTCTTGTCAGGCGTAAAGTGTTTGGCTGAACTGCTGGTTAATAAAGCAACTGAAAGCTTACAAGTTTCGAGAGAACGAACCTTTAGTTTAAATTGATAATTAGTGTTGGCTGATAACGGTAATAACTGGGCTGTGCTAAATTTCAATTTTTGCCATTCGCCATTCGAAACAAGTTCTTGCAGATGCAACTCTGATGAGGCGTTGATAGATGCTTCTTTAACCAAGTCATCCGGATCGTTCCAATCCAAACGTGGGATACTCTGCCCGTTCTTATTTAGAGCCAACTGAAGCTGGCCAATATTTTGTTTCTGTCCTAACTCTCGATTTGTAAAACCACTATTCAGACATAAAGCTGCAGCCATACCTACAGCCTGGCCTCCTAAGGCACAAGTGAGCATAATTCTTGATGATCCGAAAGCGACATGAGAGGCACTGATTATCCTTCCAGCCAGGAACAGATTGTTGATATCTTTACTGTAGTAGCAACGGTAAGGTATTGAATAAACTCCCTTACCATGCCATTGCGAACATGAGTTGTGCTTACTATAAATACCATCTGCCGGATGTAAGTCCATAGCCCAACCGCCGTAAACCACCCGATCGTAATGATCACGTTGCTCTACAATATCCCTTTGGTTAAGCATATAGTCACCCTCAAACCTTCGGCTTTCTCTTTTGCCGGGAATTGTTCCAACCCATTCCAAGGTTAGATTTTCAGCCTCTGGATATTCACCACTGTTTTTCACATAGTCCCAAATGCCGTAAACGACCTTCCATAATTCCATCTTAATATCTTCAGACTGATAGATGGTGTTGAGGCGCCCGCCATATTCAACCCACCAAAGTCGGCACCCGTGCTGATTAAATTGGTAATTCTTAATGCGTGGCAACTCAGCAGCATTTTTAATTGCAAAGGATGGTGCTTTATAGCTGACCGGTCTTCCTGTGTCTTTGGTGTAGAAATATAACGAATGACCTAGTAAATCGCCGTAATCCTCAATATTAGGCGCAAAACCTTCATCAAACTCATCCTTCTTCTCTGCTCCCATTCTGAAAGATGCACCAGCCATAAAACTAACAATTCCATCTCCTGATGCATCGCAAAAGTATGGTGCAGACACTTTGTATGTGGTCGAATTTTGGCTACAGAAAGCCAGTAGGTTTTTAATTTTAGTATCTGATTCTTTCTCTACTTCGTATACTGCTGTATTCAACAAAAGCTGAATATTTTCCTCTTCCAGCACCTTTTCTAATAAGATGGTATCAAATATTAATGCATTGCCTTCTTTATTTCGTTTAAGGTTCTCCAGTAAAATCTCATTAATCAAACCACTCTCTCGCGACCAACGGTTATTGTTGCCCATGTGCGATGTGGCACCCAAAGCCCACAAACGAACTTCACTTGATGCGTTTCCACCCAACACCGGCCGATCTTGTACCAATACTACTTTTAAGCCCTGACGAGCTGCTACAATGGCTGCACATACTCCTGAAAGACCACCTCCCGCAACAGCCAGGTCAACCTTATAATGAATGATTTTATTTTGTCTCGACTTTTCTGTTCCTTCTTTAATCATCTTAATTGAATTTGAGTTTTATGTTAGGGTGAATTATAACTGCAAGTGCAACCACCATAATACCAACCGACATTACTAAAACCTTTGAGCTTACCGATAAAAACCCAAGGGTAACGATCAGAGCTCCTACAATGCCCAGTGTGATGGATAACACCTTTAATCCGTATTCATTCTGAGCAGATGTTTGTGTTTCAACAACTTCTTCAGAAAGATCATTCTTGTAATCTAGATAGTCCTCTGAAATAGCATTTTTATAACAGGCATATATTTCGTAAGCCAATAACAAGCCTAAAGGCAGAAGTGCCCCCAGCAGCATTTCACTGGCACGACTTAAGGCAGCTCCCATGATCGGTTCTGCTAAGAATTTTACTCCTACATTTATAATAAGACTAATACTTGTAATCCAAAGGATGGATTTACCACTGTGGCATTTCGAAAAAATGGCCCATATCGGTGGTCCGTATAAAGAACAACCTGTAACTGCACCCACGCTTAATACAACGTTTACAATGCCACCTGCGGCCGTTACTATTAAAGCAACTGCAATGGTAGCCAAACCAAATATCAAGGTGGAGAGTTTTGCTACTTTCATGGTTGAATTAATCGTAGCTTTGGGTCGCAACACCTTGTAAATATCATTGGTAATGACTGATGCTGCCAGATTTAAAGTTGTATTGACTGAACTGGCTGTGGCGAATATCATACCCCCCAACATCAGGCCAAGCATCCCTTTTGGCAGAACTTGTTTACAGGCCAGCAAATATGCCCCTTCCTTCTCCAGGCCGCTCAATTCAGGATTTATCACGCGATAGATCATCGGTGGAAGCATCCAGATAAGCGGACTTAGTAAATACAGCCAGGCAAAAGATAATCCTACCTTTTTGGCTGCTTTTACCGAACCAACGCTTGTGTAACGCTGAACATAGGCCCAGTTGCCTCCAATAAATATTGTGTTATAAATCGCAAAGGCAATGATGAACCACAGACTGTATTCACCACCGGTGATATTAAAGAAATCGCTCGGGGCCTTTTCTACAAAAGAAGACAAACCTCCTACGTTATCAACCGACAAAATGACTACAATTACTACGGCAGCCGTTAAAATCACAAACTGAAGCACGTCGGTAATAATAACAGCCCATAGACCACCAACAACGGTATACAGTAGAATCAAAAGTCCCAGAACAATCACGCAGGCTTCTATTGAAAAACCTGTTGATACATTAACAATTTTGGCGACCGGATATAAAAATGCGCCTGTATAGGCCAATGATAAAACCAGAATCAAATATGTATAGAACTTTTGTGTGCGATCTCCCAGGCGTTTGCGCACAAACTCGGCCGCTGTTAAACTCTGTGTTCGTTTCCATCCGGGTGCAATATAATAGGCCACCACGAATCCTCCAAGACACATGGTTAACTGAATGGTTACCGCAACAAAACCCAGTTCATAGGCAATTGATCCCCAAACCACAAAAGTTCCGGCTGAGAAAAAGCTCATAAAAAGCGACAATCCACTAATGGACCAAGGAACAGATCCTCCTGCCGCAAAGTATGACTTCATATCAGAACCCCGTTTGCGAAACGATAATCCGGCCAATACAATTAGTATTGAAAAAAGAATGATTACTGAATAATCTATAATGTCCATCTTACTTCAATTTATAACTATGTCCCTCTACAACATCAAATTCAATATATCCTTCACCTTTGGTTTTTACGATATCTTTTCCAGATGTTAAGTCAACTACTCTAATATTTAATAAATCTTCTTTGGCTACTTCAATTGTGTACTTAGTACCTTCGTTTAAGGTATAAAAATCAGCTTTGGCTTTCTTTTCAACTTCATAAACTCTGGCAATTAGATCATCTGAATCTATTTTTCGGAGTAAAACAATGCCGTTCCCTCCAACAAAGCACGGTGTTTGATCTACCGGTATTTTGTAATCATTTAAGGTAATTGGACCTACATATTTTTCTCCACTTTCCCAGTCATACCAAATGCCCTCTGGCAAATAAATATCTTTTTGTTCTACGTTAGGTTGCTTTAATATTGGCGTAGCTAATATAGATTCTCCTATCATCCATTGATAATTCTGAAAATCTACAGCTAAAGCATCATCAGAAAAAGCAATACTCATAGGCGTCAATGTATATGGGTAACCGCTTTTATAAGTTTTCATTCCGGCACTATACATATAAGGCACCAACTGATAGTGGTAGTCTATAGCTTTTTTGAAAATTGTCTGTTCCTTCTGTGACCATTTGTCGGGTGATGCACCAACTGCAATACCGGCAGTAAGTGACAACATCCATGTATGCCGTAAGTTTGCCACCACATCTTTTACATTGTGCATATTGTGGATGCCTGCCACATCTGAATACACATTGGGGAATCCACAAGCAGCATATTGAAAGTAATTTATTGGCGTACGTTGTTTCATTGACCACACACCTGTATCATTAATTCTTAATAAGGTTCCCGGTGCCGATATTTCTCCGCAGCGAGCCATTACATTCCCTCCTTCTTTGGCTATTTGAGCAATTGGTTTGTTAAAGATGGATGTCTCCTCCTCTAAGTCCATCATGGTATCTTCTTTTATACCATCAACATCCCACTTAGCATATTGCTTTTGATACCATTCTGCAGCCCCCGGAACGTTACCATCCAGCATATAACACGGTACAATCGGGAAAACAGTCGACGTAATTTTGAATGGTTGTCCACTGGCATCCATCATTAAAAACTGCTTTGCCAACGCTTCGTCGGTAATATCATTCCCATAAAAAGAACGAACTTTCAGGTTCTTATCTCGTTTTTTTGTTTTAGGAAAATAAGGCCCACCGGAAGGAATAAAATTGGTTCGTAAGCCAATCATCCAGCAGATATCATTTTGATGCATCCACTGTTTAAATCCTTTTGGATCTGAGAATTTCTTGCCAAAGCGACCAAAACTGGTCGTTGTTCCGCCCTCATCCCAAAAACCGGATCCTGTTACTGCCCATTTTATAGGATATCCTTCTTTCTTATACTTTTCCAATATTTCTTTAACGGTATGTTGATTGGTATTCCAGCCCAAAGCATCCCATGATTCCCAGCCTAATTCAAATAATCTTGATTTGGGTTTGATATCTTCATAACCGTTCTCATTTCTTACTTTTTTATAGTTGGCATAGATTTGCTTGTTACTACCTGTGAAAAAATAAAAAGTTGATTGACCTTTAATCTCCGTATTTAACTGATACGTATTTTCAGAAAGAATTACGCTTTTCTTACCACGATCAAAAAAAGCACCGGCAAAGTTATTTTTTGGGAAAATAGTAAACGTACTTAACCAACGTTTTCCGCCGCCGTCATTTTCGATCTTAAATTCCTTTTCTTCTGCACCAGCTAAATCAAAAGATTTATTCCAACCTCCTGCATCACCCAATCCGTGTGCAACAGGCATACCTCCAAAACGAAGTGAAACTTTGCTTTTACCGTCACTTTTAGGTTCAACTGAAACCGTTGCCATCCCATCCTCAAAAGTGATTTCAACTTTTGCCTGTTGTTCATTAGAAGTAGTAGCAGTAAGTAAAATTTCGTTATCTCTATTTGAAAGCACTTTTGTATTTATAACCGGCTGATCGTTAATAAACAATCCAGAAACCATATCTCCCGGCACAATAATACCTTCCTTCTTTTCCTCAATATGCAATTGCATGTTGGCAGTGTTCACTACCAGTGTATGAGAATCACTTTTTAAGAGTAATTTATCTTTATCGTAATTTGAGCATGAATTGACGAATGTAGAAATTGCCAAAAACACTAAAATTAAACCTCTGCCTACAATTTTATTCATGATTATTTATTCTGGTTTGTACTATTTATATTGAGTGGTATGTGGATGTTAAATGATTTAGCCGGAAATTCACCCGGCTTTCCAGAAGCGCAGTACAACATAATTGGCTGTCCTTTTTCAAACAAAATCTGAGCTCTTTCCAACTTGGCCAACTTTTCTCTTGTACCATCCTGCCACACCACTTCCAGTTTCGATGCTAGGGGATTAGCAGAAGGTTTCCAATGAAGACCATCCTTTGATTCAAAAAAGGCTAACGAAACTCCTGCTTTTGTAAAAGCTCCATGCATATCTTTTACAATTGCATAATAAAGGTCACAGCTTTCCTGGTACCACACAAAAGTATCTTCAGCCGGAAACATTTCGCCCTCTTTGTAGAATATCCTTTGATTAATCTTTTTGACAGGACCTGTTGGAGATTCTGCAATTGCAGCCAGATGAGTTAGCGGACCACCAAAAGGCATTGGTTTATGCTTAGCAACAGCTTTGTAAACAACTAAAAACTTACCATCACGCATTTGCGTTACCGATGGATTACTGGTCATCAAAGCATCCCAGGCATTTTCTTCTTCTGACACATCCACAAAAGGTTGCTCATTTCGATTCCAGGGGCCATTGGGTGAATCAGCCCATGCCACTCCTATTCGCTGATTGTTGCGGTGTGAGAAATTCAGATCTTGCATAGCTACACCATCGCCCGTATTGCCCATGTAATAGAGGTAATATTTTCCATCAAATTCCTTGATGGTAGGGTTATGAGTGCATAAGCCATCCCAATATTCTGCTCCACGTGCCGGTAATGCTACATCTTTAAATTTAAATGGTCCTTCTGGTTTTTCTGAAACTGCATGGGCTATCTCTGAATGTGTTACCCATCCACTAAAATAGGTATCCTGCTTCCAACGTGAATAAAACATGTGGTAATGGCCATCATTTCCTTTAACAACAGAACCACCCCAAACATAATAGCCATCCTCCTCAAGGATTGAGCTCTTCGAAGCCGGTTGAATTAATGTTGAGAAATCACTTATTGGTTCATTCTGTTTTTTGTAATTGCAGCTAAAAAAGACTGTAACCAAAAGAGCAATAACTATTAATTTTAGATATTTCATCAGGTATTTATTTTATACCAGTTAGTTTCTTTACTTCATACTCTTTCCCCACACCAAAATTGCGTGTTCCCGGAGGGTCGCCCCAAATACCTTTTTGGGGTTTCTCTTCTGAGTAAGGACGTTGGTACCAGTCAGGCACTTCATTTTCCGAAATTTTATCGCCTGTAAGTTTTTGCCACTTTCGAAACACTTTCCGAAGCTCTTTTAATTTTGCTGCATATTCTGGATTTGTTGCAAGATTCTGCGTTTGATGAACATCGCTTTTATAATGATACAGTTCTTCCTCATCGCGTGGAAAACGGAAAGGGTCTTTTTGCAAATCTGTCAACTCCCCGGCATCATTTAATTTAATCATTTCAGCTACAAATGCCTTATTTCCAATTCCGCTTCTTTCGGGGTGGCCATTCCAGATATAAACAAAACCATCGGTATCGCGCACCGAACGATAATGACTTGAATAGCCATGCCAGTTCTGTTCGGAAAAAATGTATTTGTTAAGGTCAGGGGAATCTGCATCCAACCAGTTTTTGAGAACCGAACGTCCCTGAAAGGTATAATCTTCTGATTCCAACCCTGCCGACTCAACAAATGTCGGGGCTAGATCAATAGCACTTATCAATTGATCTCCGATTTGCTTTTCTTTAATCTGTGCCGGCCAGCTGACCAGTAAAGGTGTTTTCATTCCCGCATCATAAATGTAAGCTTTCGAACGCCAGAAACCACGACCGTTATCCGAAATAAACACAATAATTGTATTCTCGTAAACACCCTGCTCTTTCAGCTTTTCAACAACATTTCCGATGTGAGAATCCATACGATAAATTTCGTCATAATATTTGGCAAGCTGTCCGCGCATGTATTTCGTATCGGGAATATATGGAGGGACCATAACATCATCAGGAGAATGTACCTTGGGCGCAGTCCACGGATCGTGCGGGTCGTGAGCAGCAAACCACATAAAAAAAGGCTTGTCTTTTGGACGATCTTCCAGCACCTGTACCCAGTTACCGCAACCGGACTGACCTCCATCATTATCGGTGTGGTGAAATCCGTTTTTAACCGGTCCGCTTGCATTTGCCCAGTGATATCCAATGTGCCATTTACCACTTTGTGCAGTATAATAGCCTGCTTTTTGTAATACTTCCGGCAAATAATCTATACCATCAAAAAACTGGGAAAAGGGGACATTGTATTGCGGTAAGGCCCCGGTAGCCAGGTCAGTTTGTCCGTTTGATACCGGCCAGCGACCTGTAGCTATACTTGCCCGGCTGGGACTACAATTGGCTGCAGTCAGGTAAGCATTGGTAAACGTTATTCCGGCATCCGCCAATTTTTGCAAGTTAGGCGTTTTAATACCTTTGTTTCCGTAACAACTAATATCATCACTGCTTAAATCATCAGCAATAATCAGAAGGATATTGGGGCGTTCGTTCACATTGTCTTGAGCCACAAGGCATAACAAAAAACAAAAAAGCAATATAGATATCAGTTGCTTCATATCTTATTTCTTTAAACCATCTTTCCAGTACAATGGTGCCATCCTAAAATTGCGGCACTGACGCCCGGTTGATAAGGTCATATACCATTGACCATCTAAGTCCTGCACCAGTTCGGCCGCATGCCATGGATTAACCCGTTGTATATGATCTTTTGCGTCCCATTTATAAGGTGTTTTACTTCTAAACACATCTTCTCCGCCAATTTCCCAAGGGCGAGCCGACAAGAACAGGTAATAGTATTTACCTCTTTTAACAACAAACGGAGATTCCACAGCAGGTGATGTTGTACGCTCATCAAAGCAAATCTCCATTTCTGTCCAATTCCTTAGATCTTTACTTGTGCTATATCCAACCACCCAATGTTTGTCATCTTTCATGGCACTGTAATACATGATCCACTGTTCTTTATCTTCATCCCAAAATACCATAGGATCTTTATTTTTCAGATTTTCTGAGTATTCATTTTTTTGTGCCAGAATAGGCTTTTCCGATTTTGTCCAGTTGTACAAATCCAATGATACCACATGATGTAATTCTCTAGGTACACCAATCTGCGTATAAAACATATGGTAAACACCATGGTGAAAAATAATGTGTGGTGCCCAAATAGCAGATCCATCCGTTCTAAAATCCTTCTCTCGTTTCCAGCCCCTTTGTGATAATGAATCAGCTGTTAAGTGTATAAAAACTCTGGAATCTTGTGGTATTCCATATAAATGCCACTTTTTTTCATCTGGATTGTATATAATGGAATGATCATTAAGATAGGGTATTTCATGGGCTGTAAAAATCTCACCCAACTCAAACAATTCCGTTCCGATGGTATACCTGTCCTCCATGCAAATATCACAGGAGTCTATTGTATACTGGGTTATTTCTTCAAGTGTTTTTTGATTTTGAGCATGACTGCTAAAACACATATAAAACAGTGATAGGTGAAATAATATCGACAAATTCTTCTTTCTCATCTTAATAAAAATTGATTCTTCCTATTGAACGGTTATATCTTCGACAAAGTCGTTTGTTTTAATCAATTGTAATCGTGTCACTTTCGTCCCATCATTGAAACAATCGTTAAAATTCACATTCTGAATCATATGGTTTTCATCATAACCTTCAAGAATGATGTTACCTCCGTTTGCAATCACATTATTAAAGTATAATCCATCAAAATGCCCCCTTTCATCCCGGAAACCATTATTATTACTATAGCCTGTTTTTTCGATGCGTATTTCAATCGGACGAGAAGGTTTGTGGATATAAAAATTTTCAAATCTGATATTTTTACATTGAGCCCAATCTGAATGATCGCTTCTAATGGCTGCATTTACATGACTAATTACTTCAATATTTCGAAAAGTAATATCCTCAAATAACTGGGTTTCCATGGAAGCTCCAATTCTCAATCCATTACCTGCATAGGCATTAAAAATTATGCAATTCTCAGCTATACAGTTGCGCGTTGGCGGCTCTCCATTAGCTTTGGCATCTAAAGCGTGCCAGCCAAAACCATCATCACCACAGCCAATCCAGCAGTTACTTGCTTTGAAATTGGTAACTCCATCAATATCAATTCCATCATTGTTTTCGCCAAAACTCATCAGGTTCAGATTGCTTACATTTACATCGTTACAAAGCAGGAATAATGTTTGCCACCAAATACCAGAACGAATTCCAATCCCCTCAACAATTATATTTTCTGAATGACGAAACTCGATGGCGCATATTCGCTCCTTTTTACTTGTGTAACCTCTTGCATCAATGATACCACGACCTTTAACTATAACATTTTTCACTCCATCGGCAAATATCCGACCTTTCACATAAGCTCCCTGTTCGAGGTAAATACATTGATTACTTTTAGGCGTAATAACTCCCGCATTATGAACCCCTTTTTTAAAGTATATCACATTATCATCTTCAGGAGACGGAATAATTTGCTCTGGTGGTGACTGAAACAGACATAACGGTTTGTAGTTGTTTACTTTGAGCATCATCATAACAGGCTTATGAATTTGTAATATTAAGCGGTTACCGGAAAGTATTACGCTATCCTGATAGTGATGCGGATAAATTTCAAAATCGTTTATATGCTCTTTACAATAAACTTCAATATTTGTTAGTTGGGTTACTGTAAACTGTGTTGTATGGAAAATCTGATTTCCAAAACATGTTTCTTCCGCAACAAAAACTGGTTGTTTATTGACGGTCACTTTAAACTTATCACTTTCTTTGAGCCCTTCGTAACGAACAAAAATATTTTGCTCCTCAGGCTTACAAGTAACAAGCAAAATCGCAATAACAATCAGTGCTAATATTTTTAATCTTTCCCTTTTGATAATTTTCAGTATTTAATGGTTTGCAAGGTATGTGATGGTTCTTTCCTCATGATTTCACCATTCACATTAAAATTCAGTGGATCAATCACTAAAAACGGAGTTGCATTATCCTTTTTTTGCCCATGGCATGATAACCACAAGCGTCCATCCGGCCCGGTGAATATTTCATTATGCCCCACTGCATAAAAAGGATTTTCAGGGTTTCCGGTGTACTCAAAACCTTTTTGTTCACACAAGTCCTTACTGGTGGCTCCGTAAATTGGGTTGTTATCTGCTTTTTTCCAGGGACCGTTAATACTGTTTGCTGTAGCATAGCCAATTTCATAACCTCTGGTCCAACTCGAGTAGAATAAATAATAGGTATCTTCTCGCTTTATAACGTAAGCTCCTTCAAATCCTTGCGAATCCCATTCATAAAAAGTTTTTATCACCTTCTCATTTCGTCCATACCGGAATACTGTCTTTACGTTCCCATCTTCATCGGTTTCATAATCCACCTTACCCGTTTTTATAGCCTCCACTGGTTCTGATAAAAACTTTCCCTTATCCAAGTCAATCTCGGCTGATCCCATCCAGAAACTACCATCGTTATTGACAGTATGCCAAAATGCATAAACCTTACCATCATCATCTTTAAATAAGGTCATATCATTTCCACGGGCTAGTGGTTTATCTTCGGTTACTACTTTATAAGGTCCTTCAATTTGATCGGCAGCAGCGTAACCAAAATGCTGCCAGTCGTATCCCAAACTAGCATTACGACAATTGAAGAGTGCATAGTACTTGTTATTAATTTTATGTATTTCAGGTGCCCAAAATGCCTGGTGATACCATTTTTCCGGACCAGGATTTGTTACTATAAATTTAACAAACTCCCATTCGATTAAATCGTTTGATTTATATAGTGGGACACCAGGATGAGTTTGTTCACCCAGCCAATGTGGATGAGCAGTACCAGTTAAATACCAATTATCTCCATCACGTAATACCTGACAATCTCTTAGGCCTTTAATATCAATTCCTCTTGATATGGGATTTTGATACGTAAACTCCTTCTCAACAGGTAAGCGACAAGCTAATAATAAAGTCAGTATAGTGAAAAAGATTAGTTTCATTGGTAATAAAATTATATTTCTGCTGGAACTTATAAAATCCAGTCCCCTGTTAATTATCTCTATAAGTTAGCATAGATGAATGATAAAATCTCCATCTATATCAAACAATAAAAGCGTTGGATTGATATTAAATATCAATCCAACACCTTTCTAATAATTATTTAATAACCATCGTTTTGTGTTAAAACAAAACCATTGGCCTCATACAAGTCTATTTCTTCCTGCGGAATTGGTAATAAATAATCACGTGGAGCAGTAAAATTTCGATCTACTGCATTTGTCCAGTTACCAAATAATCTTGTATCATACCCTGTTGGGTCAACTGTTCCATCACTCATTAATAAACTTCTCCAATCATCATACTGAGATTTACCTGATTCTGCATAGTGAGTTACACCATCATCATCAATTGTTGGAATATAAGAGTGTGTTTCCAGATTCATTGGGCGTCCGATTAATGCTTCACCTCGCATACTTTCCAATATACCCCATCTTAAGCCATCGGTATATCGATGCCCTTCATTAGCTAACTCAACTCTTCTTTCAATTCTTAAGATTTTGCGCATACTCGCCTGATCTGAAACTGAAATCATTGGATAACCCGGACCATAAGCCCGTTCTCTCAGCATATTTAATGCATCTGCTGCTGCCTGCAAATCTCCGTTATTTTCGATCTCAGCTTCAGCTTTTATTAAATAAACTTCTCCTAAGCGCAATACAATCCAATCAATATAAGTTGCGGTTTTTCCATCGGCCATTGATGCTTCATCAACATATTTCTTCCATAGATATCCGGTTAAACATGCCGGCCATGATGCACTGCGACAATTTCTATTGCTAATTTGAGTTGGTGTATTACCTCGATAATCAGTTACTGTCAGGCTATCGCGGTGAGATTCATAAACAATTCCACCCCAAATATCCTGTGGCATTACCACTGATGCTCGCAGACGCGGATCCCGATTCTCCCATGGGTTGGTCGGATCGTAAGCCGGATCATCAGTTATTGATAAACCATTAATGGTTGGATAAGCATCAATCAGATTTTGTGTTGGAGCCGTTTGACTAAAGTGTCCAAAACGTGATCCCATTCGTAAGTTGAAATAAGTAAAAACATTGGCATCTTCATTATAAGGTTTATGCAACAGTACTTCTCCTGCACCTTCTCCGGATAATTGAAACAACTCCGCATAATCTGAATGCAAAGCAATTCCCTGGCTAACAGCGGCATCTAAGGCATTATCTGCAGCAGTAATGGCTTCACCATATTCTTTAGCAAACAGTGCTATCCTGGCCTTAAGTGCGTAAACTGTTGTTAATGTTATTCGTTCTTGTGAACCTGTCAGAGTAGCATCAATCAGTGTTGCCGCATCATCTAAATCAGACATTATATTTTCAATAATTTCAGCTTTAGGTGTGCGTGGTATAAAACCATCGGTAGGGCTTTGAGGCATAAAATCCATATATGGTACGTCTCCAAACAGTTGTACTAAAACAGAATAAAAATATGCCCGCATGGTTAACGCCTGTGCTTTAAAGTCGTTAAATTGCTCAGGACTCATCGTTTCCTCAGCTTTGTTCATATTTTCCAGCATATTGTTACACCTCGTAATGGAGGTATAGTAAGCTGAATATATACCGCCAAAACCAGAGCCCGGATCGTGCTGACTGTTGCTTAATAATCTAAAACCATACTGTTCATCAGTTATTCGATACAACCCATTATCGGTTAACCATGTATCCATCAACATAAACATTGGTAATCCTTCTGGTGCTACTGATACAACCCGGCCGTAAATGGCATTAATAGCGAGCTGTAATTCGTCAGCACTTGCAAAAAAAGTTGAACTGGATGATCCATCGATCGGATCAATATCCAGATATTTATCCTCACACGATACAATACCTGCAGATATGCTCAAAATTAAAATATAGTATATTATCCTTTTCATGTCTTCTCAATTAAAATGATGCACTTATACCAAATGTGTATGACTTAACCAGCGGATAATTACCTCCGGTAGATCCATTAGGCACTGTTGGATCGATACCCTGTGGCATATTATCGAATGTCAGTAAATTTTGACCGCTTACGTAAACTCTTAGATTGGATATGCTTATACGATTTACCAATTCATTTGGCAAAGTATAACCTATTGTCAGATTACGTAACCTTAAGTAACTGGCGTTGTAAACATAGGTTGAACTAACACGGTTGTTATTACTACTGGTTCCCAGGCGAATTGCAGGATATCTGGCATCTGTATTATCTGGTCTCCAGGCTTCATCAACCATCCATTGGGCAGCATTACCTCCGTTATATAGGGGCCACACTAAATACTCTCTCAAATAAACTTCTCTTCCACCAACTCCTGCAAACGAAGCAGAGAAATCAAAATTATTATAGTCCAGATTGATATTAAACCCATAACTTAAAGATGGGAAACTGTTTCCTAATATTACCCTGTCGTCAGAGTCGACCACTCCATCTGGCTGACCGGTTAATTCCCCATTTTCGTCTCGTCCGTTAACATCTGCATATCTTAGATCCCCAACTTGTAAATCGCCAAATTGAGTTGGGGCACTATCTATTTCTTCCTGACTCTCAAAAATGCCAATTGTTTTATATCCATAAATACTATTTACAGCTTCTCCAATCCGATTTATAGAATTTCCACTAAGAATAAAGTCAACACCATTTAAATCTGTTACCTCATTGGTTAATGTAGCGAAATTACCATCTATTGAGTATTTAAGTTTACCAATCGACCCGCGATACATCAAACTAAAATCAATACCAGTATTTTTCATACTATAAACATTCGCAATCGGAGCACTCAAACCAGTTGTATAAGGAATACGTTGTGTACCCAGAAGGTCCTTAGTTCGTCTGTCGTAATATTCAATAGCACCAGATAAAGCATTTCCAAACAATCCGAAATCAAATCCAATGTTCATTGTTTCGGATTTTTCCCAGGTTATATGTTCATTGGCCAAAGTACCTTGTACTGCACCTTGTTGTATTTCACCATTAGCATAATAAGATGGACCTGTTGTAATGGTGCTGGTGTAAGGGAAATATATTTGATTCCCATTATCATCCAACAAAATCTGATTACCAAGTTGTCCCCACGAACCTCTGAACTTTAACCTTGTTAATACATCATTCTGCGGGAAAAAGTTTTCATTATGCAAGTTCCATCCTGCACTAAAAGAAGGGAATACACCCCACCTTTGACTTTCAGCAAAGCGAGATGAGCCATCCCGACGAATATTAAATGTAAATAAATACTTGTTGGCAAATTCATAGTTTATCCTTCCGAAATAGGAAATTAAACCATAATGATTTTCGCTTCCTGCATTTGTTGCAGTTGCAGGATTACCTGAATTCAGCGTGTTATTATCTACATCGTAACCATATCTTGAAGCTTCAAAGTAATCAGATTTCCAGTAAATACTTTCATAGCCTGCTAAACCTGCAATTTTATGAGAACCTATTTCCTTATTATAATTAAGGGTTGCGACAAAATTATCAGTTCTGGATTGGTAGTAGTACTTTCTCAAAGTTGATTCATTATCTGTACCAAAGCTTCTAAAATCCGGGCTTGTATCATCTGGTGATGAATACAAATCAAATTGAGGACTCCATTGTGTTAAAACTTGATCGTACTTCTCCGGAGAATAAGTAATACCTAATTTTAAATCTTTTAATGGCTCCAGTTCCAGCTGCATTCGTGCACGGAAATTATCTTTAACGTCATCATTAACACCTCCAAGCGTGACAAATGCTAATGAGTTACCACCAGTTGGCGGATTAGCCCAATTGCCATTCGAATATCTCTGTGCATAAATTGGTAATTGTCGATATGCATCACGCAGTTGTGTTCCTGATCGTGGACTAGTTTGATTGTCATTTCGATAATTTACATCTAATGCTAACATCATCCACGAAGTGATAGTAAAATCTGAGTTAATTCGCCCCTGATACCTTTTAAAACCGTAGTTAGGAATATTACCATCCTGATCCTGGTATGATAGTGAAGCATTTACTTTTGCAAAATCACTTCCTCCACTAACACTAATATTGTGATATTGCATTGCTCCATCTGCTGAAAACATAGAGTCAGCCCAATTAACATCCGGGTAATTATCCGGGTCGTTAGGATTAGCCCGGTATTCTTCAAGTAAAGCGTCATCTCCAACAAGCTCAAGATAATCAATAGCTCCCAGGAACTCAGGTACATTTGTAGGTCGCTGAAAACCCATATAACCATTATAATTGGCTGTGACCTTTCCACTGACACCACGTTTGGTTGTTACCAAAATAACACCATTAGAAGCACGACTACCATAAATGGCTGCAGCTCCGGCATCTTTGAGCACTGTGACATTTTCAATATCACCTGCGTCAACCCCATCAATATCACCCTCGATTCCATCGATCAAAATCAAAGGACTACTACTGGCATTAATAGAACCAATACCTCTAATGCGCAAAGCCGCACCATCGCTACCTGGCTGACCGGAACTTTGGATAACAGTTAGACCAGGTGCAGCACCTTGTAAAGCCTGACTCGTTTGGAAAACTGCTTGTTTGGTCAATGTTTCTGCATCAACAACTTCAACAGAACCTGTCAAGTCACTCTTTTTTTGTACGCCATAACCAACAGCGACAACTTCGTCTAATCCAATTGCGTCCTCAATAAGCGTAATATCAATACGCGATTGATCCCCGACAACTACTTCCTGAGTAGCAAAACCAATAAAAGAATAAACCAGAGTTCCCGATTCATTCTCCAATCTCAACTCATAAAATCCCTCAAGGTTGGTAATTGTACCATTCGTAGTTCCCTTTT
The DNA here is from genome assembly GCF_982718395.1 of Carboxylicivirga sp. NCBI lineage: Bacteria > Pseudomonadati > Bacteroidota > Bacteroidia > Marinilabiliales > Marinilabiliaceae > Carboxylicivirga > Carboxylicivirga sp. The sequence goes on along the minus strand of NZ_CEXQWX010000028.1, from coordinate 21,804 downwards.
CGACTACGTTGACACCCGGCAGAGGGTCGCCATTTATGTCAATAATGGTACCATTAATACTCTTTGTTTGTGCTCCTGCAACTGAACAAATGAGTAAAGTAAGTAATAATAAAATTTCCCTTTTCATATTAACTTAGATTAGTTATTTCGAGTCAAAATTATAGGGCATTTCACCTTTAGACTACCATTTTCCTAATTAACTTTTCGGAAACGATACCGAAAACGGTTTTATTTTACGGAAACGGTTCCGATAGTTAACATTTTTATACATTCCTCCCATTTTGATCACAACGATTAATTTTAATATTTGATTTATTGGATATTAAACACATAAACTAATTTAATATTACCGGAATAGTTTCAAATGTATATTTCAAAATACAACTACAACAATAACTTTAATGATTGAACTCTTTCTAAAAATTTTAAAAAACTTCTTTTTTTTCGAAATTTTCGACATCCTTAATTTTATATCTTATTTTTGTATGAATAACCCAAAACAACCAAGATGAAACATGTCACGATCAAACACATCGCTCGAAAACTTAATGTCTCCATTTCAACTGTTTCACGAGCTTTTAATGACAAGTATGATATTCGACCCGAAACGCGAGATCTTATTTTGAAAACAGCGGAAGAAATGGGGTACTTTCCCAACCCGATTGCAAAAAAGCTAAGTCAGCAAAAGACTCTGAATATTGGTGTTGTTGTTCCCGAATTTATCAATGAGTTCTATGCCGAAATAATAGTAGCTATACAAGAAATATTTATAAAGGAGAATTATCAGGTACTTGTTATGCAATCAGATAACTCTCCTGAAATAGAACTCAACAATGTAAAAACACTTATCCACAGCATGGTCGATGGACTTATTATAGCCCCTACACTTGATGGAACAAACATGAACTACTATCTCAAACAGATCGAAAATGAATGTCCTATTGTATTTGTTAATCGTGTTAGGGAGAAACTAAATGCATCAAAAGTGATTTTCGACAATAAAAAATGGAGTTATTTTGCTACCGATCATTTAATAAGGCAAGGCTATAAAAAGATTTATCACCTTTCAGCGTACAAAGGTCTTAGTGTAGCCAAGGAGCGGATCGATGGATTCCTTAAAGCCATGAAAAACAATAAGGTGAATGAGGAAAATTATAAGGTAATTGAAACTGGTCTGCTGGCCAAAGAGGGTATGCATATTGTAGAGGACCTTATTTATAAACAAGATATGCCCAACGCTTTTTTCTGTGCCAATGATCCAGTGGCGATGGGCGTTATGAAAACACTCAAAGATCATCATTATAAAATACCTGAAGATATTGGTGTGATGGGCTTTACCAATACACAAATGGCGGAATTGGTTACTCCTCAGTTATGCAGTGTAAAACAACCCACCTATGAAATGGGGAAAGCTGCTGCAGAGTTATTGCTGCATCAAATTCAAAAAGAAGATTTATCGCCTGTTACCAAGGTATTTAATGGAAAACTGATGATTAGAAGCACGTCAGTCAGAAATCAAAACAGTATTATATAACTTCCTAAGCATCTTCGAGATGCTTAGGAAGTAACCCTATTCGCCATATTCGTTGCCCAACTAAATTGACTTAATATCTGTTAGTCAGACGACGAGTAATATCAAGATAAAGCCAGATTAATTTATAACCTGACTTGTAATAATTACACTCTATCTTTTCCTGGTTTGTTCATCAGCTCTTTTAGCTCATCAAGATAAGATTCGTAAATATCACGTGGACTGGTTTTGTGTTTCACACATAAGGTTGCTGCCTTTCCTACAGTTTCTCCCATCATACCACAAGTCAACATAACCCTTACAGGTCCCAGACCATCCTGACTCACGCTAATATTGCGGCCCGCCATAAACAAATTATTGATATTCCTGCTATATAAGGTTCTATAAGGCGCCCAGTAAATACCATGATAAGCGTAATCAGCACCCGTTGTCGCTTTTGATATAAACTCCTGTCCTTTTAATCCATCATCATATTCCTCGTGTGGCTTATGTACATCAATATGCCATGAACAAGGAAAAGCCGGATCATCAAATTTTGTATCACTTTTAAAATGATCTGCAGTCAGAAAAACATCCCCCATCAACCTTCGTGACTCTCTTTTACCTGCTATAAAAGCAGACCATGCCAGTCGATGATTAGGGTATTGTTTATCCACATTTTTTAACGCATCCCATGCGCCATACATGGCTCTGAAATTATGGTCCCTGATTTGTTCAACGTCTGTTATTGGATTTTTATCGAAACCACTTTCCCAAAACCATCCGCCTAAATTGCCAAGTGGTTCTTTACTTCCCCACTGACCTTTAAAATTCTTTCTTCCCGGAAATGGTTTGTCACTTAAATCCAGTGCCCAAGGGCAACGAGGAAACGGTTGTTCTTTGTCTCCTTGCTCAAATGCAGTTGTAAGTTGTTCTTTATCTTTGCATTCACATGCAAGTACCTCTTTCTCACTCGATGCATCCATTACATACCATAAGTTACTCATCCCCATCACCCCCTGTTGGGTCATTTCAAAATCTGCTCCCGCAATAGCTCCTATGGTAGCATCCCCAGTACAATCGGAGAAATATTTAGCAGTTATTTTCGTACGTTTGGCAGTTCTTGTATTCTGAATTGTAACACTACCAATATTACCATCTTTAATTTCTGCATCAATCGCCCTCTCTTCGGTTAATAATGTTATGCGTGGTTCTGCTTTGATGACTTTCATTTTTCTTTCATCGTCATAAGCATCACCTGTTAAAGCATTACGAGAACCATAGCGCGGTTTAGGCCGGTCAGGTGCCATCTCTTTGACAATATCTCCGATATGCGGAAACGGATCTTTTTGAATGTGTCCCTCGGGCCAAACTCGCACCTCAGAACTTCCATTTCCACCTAAAACCGGGCGATCCTGAACCAAAACAACGGATAAGCCATTTCGTGCCGCAGACAATGCTGCACATGCTCCTGCAAAACCACCACCAATCACTGCAAAATCAAAATCGCCGCCATCAGCCGGTTTATCAGAAAGACCAAGTAATTTTCGTCTGAAAGCTGTTAATGCTTTGAGTTCGTTAGATGGTTTAAAATTCAAATCTTTACAAAACAATATCGAATCACATCGTCCTTCGAAACCAGTAAGATCATGCAACGCAATATTGGCAGTATTTGAAACATTAATCACACCACCATCATGCCAGTCCCACTCAGCTCCTTTGGTTCCGAATGTTTTATCTAAAGGCTTGTTGTTAACCAATAATTGAAACTTGCCTGGTGCTCCGGGAGCATTCCATGGCGCCACCCAATCGCGAGTTCGAACCCAAACCCGGTATTTCCCGGCAGAAGGGAAACGCACTTTAGTAGTGGCATCTGCCACCGGTCGTCCCAAACCATGAGCCAACAAATAAGACGACCCCATTATTTCAGTAGATTGCTGATCTAAATCCCACCCTCCAAAATCTGCAAATTGCTCAGCTTCAACAAAAACAAACTCATCATCTGACTCTTTTCGACTCTTACCAATACAACTACTAATACCTCCAGCTAAAAGAAATAAACTGGCATTACCTACTCTTCCAATAAATTGTCTTCTTTTCATATGATTAGATTTTATTTTCGTTTGTCAGATGAATAACCAAATTAATTTGGTTATTCATCCGTGCCTCAGTTTGGATATCCGGATTTACTCGGGAACTTCACTTCATACTTTAACGGAGTTTACTTAACAAACGACACTTCACCTACACTTGCATAGAATGTATCATTCACACTCTGCTTTATGGTGAGTTTAAAGTATTTCATTTGCTGAGCTTTCTCAAAGCTTGCAATTTGCGCGGTAGTGTTATTCTTAAACTTACCGTCTTTAATAACAGTTTTCCAATTGTTTCCATCCTCACTGATCTCCAGATCATATAGTACAATTCGCCCGTTCGGCATATCCTGACGCGGTGTATACTTCAGTGCTTTATATGTTGCACTCATTCCCATATTTATGGTTACGAAATGTGGCATTGCTTGAGATTGATCTTCCCAGTTAGTGTGCCAGAATGTTGCTTCATCGCCATCAAATATGCGGGATGCTGAAAACCCGTTGTGTTCGCTGCTGACATCAAGTACTTTCCAGGAACTTTTGTTCATATCAAAATCCATCTCTGATATTAAGCCTTTTAGTTTGCCCTTTTCTGTTGCATAAGCTTTAATTGTACCACCATGGCTTAAATCAAATGATTTTTTGTATCGTTTGAATTTACCATCATTCAGGCTATAATAAATACTAGCAGAATTACTTGTGGACAAGCTAACAATACCTTTGTCATTACGATTGATGTCTACTTTAGGAGCAACTAATAATTCGACACCTTTATCTTCTACTTTCTCACTTACCCATTCGTACACAGGCTTCTCTTTTAAGTCAATAGGCTGATACATTAATCTAAAAGCATAGCTTTTCTCACTCAATACATACTGAGGCAAAACGCCTGGTCCGCAGGTCGCAGTTCCCAGTCCTGCCTGATGCATATCGGTGTTAAGCGTTACAAAATTTGCCTGATCCAACTCATTCATATGACGTGCCTTATCAATGTCTTCATCAGCATATGGATAGGCGCTAAAGTTCATTGCCTGATCGGCGCGAAGCAGAAAACCGATACCTTCCATGTTTGTAACCGAAGCCCACTTAACCTCGCTTCTGTTAGCATTATCCTGGGGTACAACCAGGTTATGATCATACATGTCGTATGCTGTAGAAGTGTAATAGCCGAACTTACCAGCCGCATACCTGTCAGAGTATGTTGGTACAGGACCTAATCCATACCAGCTGACATGGTCAATTGATTTATTCAATTGACTTTGGTAGCCTACCTTTGAAACTGCTTTAATCCCCGATGGAATCTGAATCTGAACATCAATATTAAATATACCATTGGCAAATATGGTGTATTGCTGAATGGCTGATATATTGGTTCCCTTTTCCTCATTGGTCAGCTTAAGCGGTATTACTAATTGCACTGTACCGTTATCATTTTGTTTCAACTGAACTGAACCTGTAACACTTTGTTTCAGATCATTTAATCCGGCCTTGTGCCAGATTCGCCTTCCATATCTATCACGCACATCATTTTCGGTAAGCGGACGATAGAAATTCAATGCCGGACCTCGTTCAATTAAAGAATAACCTTTGTAATTGTAGTTTGTAATTTGTCCACTCTGCTTGGATATAACAATATCAAAACCTTCTCCTGTTACCGAGATCAATCCGTCTTCCTCAACTACATTCAGTTGCTGGCTATTATCGATTGTTGTATATGGCATTGCTGTAACTGGCAGCTCGAACTGTTCCCATGCCAATTCATGTCCGGCCTCCACAAGCCCATTGCGCCTCTTTGTTGTAAAAGAGAAATACAAAATATATTTCTGTCCGGCTTTCAGCTTTGGAAGTTGCCCAACGTTAAAGTCTATTTCCTTCGTCTTTTGCGGCTCCAGATCCATATCCAGACTTCCTTCAGCCACTCTTCCCTCGGCATTGCTGATTTGCCAATGAATATCAAACTGATTCAGGTTGGTAAAGAAGTACTTGTTCTGAATCTCAAATTTATGGTTGAATAAATCCTTAGCTACAACAGAAATATCCTGGTATACTTTTTTCGTTTCGTGCAATTGCGGATTCGGTTTCCTGTCGGGATTAACCAAACCATTGAGGCAAAAGCTATCATCACTTGGCATATTGGTTCCATAGTCGCCACCGAAGGTAAAATACATACGTCCGTTCTCATCAACTTCTCTCAGTCCCTGGTCTACCCAGTCCCAGATACAACCGCCTTGTAAGGCCGGATAAGCTTCAATTGCATCCCAGTAGTCTTTTAATCCACCACAACTATTACCCATGGCGTGTGCATATTCACACTGGATAAGCGGACGATCAGGATTCTTTTTTGCATATTTTACCATGTTATCGATACTCATATACATGGGGCAAAAAATATCGGTATTATCCTCAAGTCCAGCCCGCTCGTATTGTACTGGACGTGTTGAGTCATGTTCCTTTAACCACTTATAAGTTGCCTCGAAGTTAACGCCATTTCCGGCTTCATTACCCAACGACCAGGTAACAATACATGGCTGGTTTTTGTCGCGCTCAAACATACGCACTGTACGGTCGATATGGGCAGCTTCCCATGTCGGATCTTTAGCCAGACTGGCTGCACCATAACCCATCCCATGAGATTCTATATTTGCCTCATCAATAACATATAAGCCATATTTGTTACACAATTCGTAAAAACGCGGGTCGGTTGGATAATGACATGTACGTACCGTATTGATATTATACTCCTTCATCAAACGAATGTCGGTTAACATGCTGGCTTCGTCAACTACATGTCCCTTATCCGGGTCGTGCTCATGGCGGTTCACACCTTTAACCAATACGGGCTGACCATTCACCAGAAACTGACCATTTTTTACCTCTGCCGTGCGAAAGCCAACCTGCTGGCTGATACTTTGCAATATTGTTCCTTTTTTATCCTTTAAAGTGATCAATAGTTGGTATAAGTTAGGAGCTTCAGCACTCCACTTCCTTGGCTCTTCAACAGTTTGTTGTTCAAATATTACCTGAGCTTCCTTACCGGTTACATCTGCTTTTTGCGACATCTTCAATAACTGCTCTGCTCCATTCTCATCTGTCAGTCTTGCTTCAAGCGTATAAGCACCAGTCTTGGTATTGTTATGATTGGCCAACTCTACTTTTAAATCGAACAAGCCATTACGGTAGTTATCATCCAAACCTGCAACAACAGTGAAATCTCTTATTCTTACCTTTGGTCGGGCAAATAACATCACATCACGTTCAATACCGCTTATACGCCAAAAATCCTGGCATTCGAGATAACTACCATCTGACCGACGATACACTTCGAGAGCTATATTGTTTTCTCCGGCTTTTATATAGGAAGTAATATCAAATTCAGCCGGTGTTTTAGATCCCTGACTGTAACCAACTTTCTGACCATTTACCCACAGGTAGAAAGCCGACTTAACTGCTCCAAAATGAACAAAGACCTGACGGTCCATCCAATCAGCCGGAATATCAAACACTCGTTTATAAGAACCTACAGGATTATACCCTTCAGGTATCAACGGTGGCTCTGGTCTTTCCTTGGCAATCAGCCAGAAAGGATAGCGGGTATTAACATAGATGGCCGTATCGTAGCCTTCAACCTCCCAGTTGGACGGTACTTTTATATCATCCCATGCAGACACGTCGTAGCTATTCTTATAAAAGTCTTTTGGTCGCTGACCCGGCTCCTTTACAATGTGAAATTTCCAGATGCCATTAAGGCTTTGGGTAAAGTTGGATCTGCTTACAATACGATCACTGGCATCACGCTCGCTTTCGAATGCAAAATGGTGCGCATATCCTTTTTCTTTATTAATATCAAACACTTCCGGATTTTGCCAGTCATCAACCTGCTGGGCACAAAGTGTATTTACCAGCCCTGCAATGGTAATAGTGAGTAAGAATGCTAATTTCTTCATGCTTATACTGCTTTATTTTAATATCAAATTATAATTCAATAATCGATTGAGTTTGAGATTGAATTACTATCTCTGACAAATATATTTCGCAAGCCTTATCTGGGGGTTTAAAAATCTTTCATTTTGGTTTAATAATCTTGCGAAGTATAGATTATCAGACAGTTTGAACAATATTATTCTCTATAAGATGATGATTAAAATTCAGCCATTATGACTAACATTAATGACATTCATATGCCAATAGTTATTCTTTAGTGCTTCAATAGATCGTTGGCAATTGGTTTAAACGCTCCGTCTACATCTGCACTGGTTAATCGTAAGGTGCCACCACCTCCACCTTCAACATATTTCAGTTCGATTGGGTGCCATCCTTTGGCCAACGCAACCTGCCCAATTTTCTTAAGAGGAGCATGCATCCCATCATTATCAACAACAATACTACCAGCTACTTTTAATACACCTGCATCATCACACAGCAAGGAAAAAGTGTACACTTCATCTTTTTCGGCATAGAAATAACCATTATAAGTCAAGGCATAAGAAGTTCCTTTTTGTACAGCCACTTCCGGCAACTCAAAAGCACTGGTTATAACACTTTTCTTTTTTGTATCTACTGTACCAATATCAGCAACTCCTTTCCAACGCTTTCCTTCATAGTAGTCACATTTAAGTCCTGGTTTTGCATCCGTTGATAATTCAATGCCTTTTGCATAAGTGGTTTTGGTAAATGTAGCCTCGATAACATCTCCACCATTTCCTGATTTGCTAAACGGACGTGCCTTTAAAACGATGTTTTCACTGATCTCAATTGGTCCTGAATATAAAGTAGATTCACGGGTTGGTCGCCTCCCATCAGTTGTGTAACGAATTTCAGCATCTTTCACTTGTGAGGTAAACTCAACCTTTGCTTTATCTACAAACACATGCTGATCATAAACACCACCAATATCGGGAAAGCGATAATTTACTTTCATTACATCCAAACGGTTGAAATGATTACCAATTCTTTGGAAAAAATCCTCCCAGTCTTTTTGATCTTTAGCCGACCATAATACTTCTGCTAATGCAATCATACGAGGCATCGACATAAAATCTACCTGTTCTTCAGATGGTATATATTCGGTCCAGACATTGCCTTGTCCTCCAATGATGTGTTTTTGTTCCTCTTCACTTAATCCTACAGGTACCGGTTCAAAATCGTAAACATTTTCAAGGGTTCCGCTATTCTGACCATAATCAAAATAACAATGTGAGGTTGGTGACATAATCACATCATTGCCTTGTTTTGCCGCCATTACAGGTGCTTCCGGCACCCATCCTCTCCAGTACATCATGGTTGCTGTCGGGCTCATGCCTCCTTCGAGTATCTCATCCCAGCCAATCATTCTTTTTCCTTTATTATTCAGAAACTTCTCAATGCGTTTCACAAAATAGCTCTGTAACTCATGCTCATCATGCAACTTCTCTGATTGTATCCGTGACTGGCATTTCGAACATTTCTTCCAATTGGTTTTCTCCACTTCATCAGCTCCAATGTGAATGTATTCTGAAGGGAATAACTCAGCCACCTCGGCAAGTATATCTTCAACTAAGGTGTAGGTTGCTTCATTTCCGGCACAAAGGGGAGCAGAGAAGGTTTGCCCCCAACCTGCTTTTCCAAAGCAAGAAACCTCGGGGTAGTTATCAATCGCAGCTTTAAAGTGTCCCGGCATATCAATCTCAGGTATAATGGTAATATTACGCGCAGCTGCATAGGCAATTATCTCTTTAATTTCTTCCTGCGTATAATATCCGCCATATATTTTCTGACCACCTTTTTCAGTGATCAGTTCCTCAGGTATAGCCATGGCCGGATTATCCTTTGATCGCCTGATGCATTCTTTATCATGATTGTTAAAGGTGCGGTAAGCTCCTTTCTGAGTAAGTTCAGGATACTTTTTAATTTCAATCCGCCAGCCCTGATCATCGGTCAGATGCCAATGGAAGGTATTCATTTTATACAAAGTCATGTAATCAAGGAATCGCTTGATGTAATCCACCGAAAAAAAGTGACGTGATACATCCAGATGCATTCCTCTCCAAGAGAATCGTGGTGAATCTTTTATTTCCACGCACGGTACAGTCCATTGAGCTTGTGATACTTTATTTAACTCCAACTGACCTGGCAGTAATTGTCGGAGTGTTTGGGTCGAATTAAAAAGTCCTCTCACACTACGAGCCTTCACCAATATCCTGTCATTAGTAACGGTTAGTAAATAGGCTTCTTCGCTTGCAAAATCACCTTCCTGAATTTTGAATACAATGGCGTTATTGCCAATCTCTTCTTTTTTCTGAACCAATGAATAACCGCTTGCCACCCGTAACTTGTTCAAAAAAACATTGAGCATATCTTCCGCCTGGGCATCTTCAGGTAAAATACAAACGACTGTTTTATTATTGATGGTAAATGCTCCGGGCTGTTGTATTATACTCTCTGGCTTAGGAATAACATTAATCGGTAAAAGTTTCGTTTCCTTTGTTTGACAGGCACTCAGAGAAAGAAATAACAACAATAACCAAGAAAGGTGTTTTAAATAATTTGCAAACATATCACTCTTTTATTACATAGATTATCAAGATCATATCTCACAGTGTAATTCATACATTTTAAAGCTAATATGAATCAACCACTGTCAAAAATATAATGAAATTTGAATTATGCACTAAAAAAGTACTTTTTACTTTTACGGAAACGTTTTTATTTTCCGAAAACGCTTTCGTAATTAAATGAAAGCGTACAATAATTACCACTCTACTCACCTTACTTACTGAATCTTCATTGGCTACTTTAAAATTGAATAAGCCGTATTTCTTAAAAAATGATCTATTTTCGCTTAGATAATGAACTGGCAAAATGGAACAAACATTTAAATACCTTACCCACAACCAGTGTGATATTGAATGGGGCATATACGCAAATGTTATAGGTAATGCACATATAGAACCCAATGAAATATACCCGCCTAAAGGTCATCCTAATGAATATAATTTTACCTGGAAAAACGGTCGCATACTAGATGAATTTCAATTGATTTATATAACAGAAGGAAAAGGCATATTTGAAACTAAAAAACAGTCATATAAAGTAAAAGAGGGTGATACTATATTATTATTTCCGCAAGTATGGCATCGTTATAAACCTCTAAAAGAGAAGGGATGGACAGAATTTTATATTGGTTTTAATGGTCCTTTTGCCCGGCAGGTTATTGGCTTTTTCGATCCGGATAATCCAATCAATCATATAGGTTTCAATGAAGATATTCTTCAATCTATTAAAACTATAATTCGCCTGGCTGAAGATGAAAAAATCGTATACCAATATGCCATTGGAGGACAGATCGTTTATATTTTAGGAAAAATCAAACACACCCTTCTTAACAACTCACTTGCTAATAGTTCTATCGAGAAAATCATTAATAAATCGCGTATTTATCTGCGGTCACATATTAATCGTCCATTAAAAATTGAGGAACTTGCCAAACACCTCAATATTAGCTACTCGTTATTCAGAAGTGAATTTAAAAAACACACAGGGGTATCACCCGGGCAGTATTTACTTCAATTGAAAATTCAGTTGGCTAAAGACCTATTATTAAATTCTGAACTAACAATTAAAGAGTTATCTTTCAAATCCGGGTTCGAATCTCCTTATTATTTTTCAAGGGTATTTAAAAAGCATACTGGTTTATCTCCTACAGAATTTAAACACAAAATGAAACTCAAACCAGTTGACTATACTAAAGAGGGCTGGTAATTAATATTCAACATGAAGATTTCCCGGTTGAATTCGGAAATATTTATAATGCAAATCTTTTCTTATTAGACTTACATCCTGACGATTATTAAATTTGACATTTTCCGATGATATGGGAACTCTTAAAATTGCCTGGCTATTTTCCGGTACGCCTAGCTTTAAAAATGTTTTATTCTTTTCAGTCTGAATGTCCAACGAGATAACACCTTTAACTGTTGAAAAGCTACAAACTATACTATCCAGACCAACTAAGTCCGGATATACAGTAAACTCTTCAAATCCGGGTTTAGTTGGTTGAATACCAGCCATATTTTTATACAAAACTGATAATGGTCCACCACTCCAGGCATGATTTACCGAAGCTTCATAATTCCAGAACTCCCAGAGTGTTGTACATGTCGGATGGTTAACCATGTTCGCATAGCGTCTTTTAAATCGCTCAATGGCAAACTTCCCTTCATCCATCTTAAATAAAGCCTCCATCACATATTTCTCCATATAAGGACTCGCATGCTCAACCTTGTGAAATAATTTAATAATGGATTCATACTTGTTCTCATCAGCTATACCAGAAACAACCGCCAAAGCATTACCTCTGTCATCAATCTCCTGATTATATCCGGTGGATCGATAACCTTCGCTCGTCCAGAATTCTGTATTTACATGATTCTTTATGGTCACCATCTTTTGTCTAATCACTTTTACTTCGTCATCCAAATTCAGATATCCAGCCATTTTAGACAGATTATCCAACGCTATATACACCCAGATGTGTTCGGCCAATTGTCGATCAATCTGACCTCCCCAATCTCCCCAGGTCCATCCTCCCTTGCGAAATGGTACCGTTCCGTCTTCTTCAACCTGCCATAAGTCAAGATAATGTTTCACTTTTGGGTATGCTTTTATCAACATCTCCTTATCACCGGTATACATATAATAGTTACCGATTCCATAATTCCCAACAGCTGCCAGTATTTGTTGAGGTAACTCTTTGTTCCAATTGCCGGCAGGCACAGGGCCAAACATAGTAGCATCATCTTGTTGCCAATCCAATAATTCATTGAGCATTTTTTTTGATAAATCAATGGCATTGTTATTTAAGAGATAAAATGCTTCCTCCATCAGGATTATTCCATCACCAATCCATTGAGCACGTTCCCGATCAGGACAATCAAAGTAAGTATCACGCATATTGACAAACAAGGTTCTTTGCGCCTTCTCGAAATAACGCATCAAATAGTCGTCAGACACCACAAAAGTACCATCCAACTCCGTATCATACCCCGATTCCATATAACCTAATCCCAATACATCAATCCCATCATCAACAATAAAGTGAATCTCGTGCCCACTTAACCATGGCAAATGCAAATACTCCTGTTCGCCTTCTTTTGTTAGGTATTCACCTCTTAAAGGCATATCATTAAGTGAATGTAAATTATCAGGATGAATCTGTATTAATTTACCTTCAGGGGCCTTTACTTTTAAATATGCATGGTACTGCATATTATATGGCAACTTAAGCTTAACTACATTCTTTTGCTGACTAAAATCTTCTACTTTAATCAATGGAAAAGTTTTGAAAAACGGAATAGGTCGTTTTATCAGGTTGTTCCAGGGAGCCACACCTTCGGTTCCTACACTATAGGCAAAATCCCAATTCGAGTCATCATAAGAGATATCAATCCAATCCGGATTGGCCAATCGTGCGTCAAACCTTACATTCGACTCTGGCAGGCGGAAATTACCTTGCGGATTTCCTGTTGATTGAAATGCTTTCGCTTTTGTAATTTTCCAGGTACTGTCTGTTACAAATGTTTCATTCTCTACCCATAAACCCATCTGCTTACTATCTTTATGCGAAAAGCCTTCACGTCCAAAATACCAAACCAAAGCTGCAATAACATTTTCTCCTTTCTGTAAATAAGGTGCTAAATCAACCTCATCGTAATATGTGTCATTGGGATTTGGCCCTCTTTTTAACTGCCCCTCAAATACAATCATTTCGCCATTGATATATAGCCAATACTTACTATCAGCGGCTATCTTCGTCATTAACTCATCGGGTTGCTCTGATAATAGTATTTCTTTTCGGAATTGAAACCATTGGTTAGCAGCATGTTCAAAGTCGGAATGCGTAATCCATTGTGCTTGCTTTGCTTCCGCAATGCAGCTATTTAATAAAACAAGGCAAAAAGCCATTACAAAGTTATTGACACAATGCTTCATAGATGATTGATTTATTTTCAATTTAAGCATCTACAAAAATCGTCTTTTCATAATGCATTACAAATGCACAATTTACCAGAATGTTTGTACAAAATGACAGTAACTTTAATAATTGGAAAGATTATAAAATGTTTCTTCCACTGACCAGAAACACATACATTCTCAAAATTATCAAGACAAAGTCTCAGAATGTTAACTTGGTGAGGCTTTCGCCTTAAGCATAAAGGAGTTTAGAATATTCCTAATGACAGATCTCGGATAATCAATGTCAAGGATTCGATCTTTATTGGCAAAAATGTGAATAAAGATCGAATCCCTACATCTCAACCTCACAAACTCCATACAGTTACTATCTTAGCTCCGGCTTTCCAATGAAAAACTCCGTCATCAATCAAATTTTCTCAAATCTCTATTTTCTTTTCTGCGAAAGGGTCAAAAATTTCTCAGGACTTCGCTTAAATTTCTGAAATCGTTATCCTATTTAGCTTCGATTTTGTTTAAAATTTCTCCGACTACCTATAAAATAACTAGAAAGTCGAAGAAAAAAGCTGCGAAACCGGGCTTATCGGGCATCAACTTCAGAGAAAAATTGGAGGCAACAGAAGAAAAAAATAGTCAGACCAGAGAAAAAAGAGCTGACACTTGAGAAACAAAGAACCGGTATCATAGAAAAATACAGATAGATCGGAGTTCAGAAAAGGCGAAGTTAACCAATAGAAGCGTTCATCCCTTAAAAATAAAAGAACATAAAAGACTTATCAATCGAAGTTGATGATAAAAATGTGGTGTGCTATGCAAAATAAAACCTTGACACTTACATTTACCTGACTTGAGGTCAATCGTAAGAACCAAGGTCTACTAAAGGAGATTAAAAAACTTCTTTAATTATTATCCCGAAGCAGCTATAAACTACCGTCTTCCCTGCCTGCAGCAGGTAGGTGACTAGAAAACTTATAAATTACTTCAATACTATCTTTTCAGTTTTGGAAAAACCTTCACCTCTCAGCCCCTCAAAAGTCTCAATCATCTCTTTTAGTTTTTCAGAATTGCTTTCGGCCAGGTTATTTTGCTGACTAAGGTCGTCCTTTAAATTGTAAAGCTGATAGTTTTTATCGTTTCCAATCTCGATATTAACCGTGTTTATTTTGGCAGGTCCTTTATATGGAGGAATCATCAGCCAATCACCTTTGCGCAATGCAGTACGTGTAGTGGCTTCAATTACTAGTTCGTCACGACCTTTGGTGCTTTTACCTAAAAATACATCCATCAAATCCTGACTATCTGTGTTTGATTCTGTAGTTCCAACCAGTTTAGCTAATGAAGCCAGAAAATCCATTTGACAGACCAATGCATCTGATACACCTGGCTGAATTGTACCTTTCCAGTAGGTGATGAATGGCACACGTGTACCTGCTTCGAACAAGCTGTATTTACCTCCACGTAATGGTCCTGCAGGTGTATGATTGCCTATTTTCTCAACTGCATCATCATAGTACCCATCATTCAATACAGGTCCGTTGTCGCTTGAGAAAATCACTAAGGTATTCCCCAGAATACCTTCTTCTTCTAAAGTCTTCATAAATTCGCCAACACACCAGTCAGCCTCCAAAATCACATCGCCGCGAGGCCCCATTCCCGATTTACCTTCGAAACGAGGGTGTGGAGTGCGTGGTACGTGTGGTTGTTGCATGGCATAATACAAGAAGAAAGGTTGATCTTTATGAGATTTCACAAAGTCTTGTGCTTTGGCAAGGAAGTGATCAGCCATATCAATATCACTCCATTTTGCAGCTTCGCCACCTTTCATATAACCTATACGTGGCACACCATTAACAATGGATGCATTATGACCGTGATGCCACATCATCTCGCATAACTCAGGATTATTCTTACCAGTAGGTTGTCCTTCAAAATTATTCTTGTAGTCTATTTCAATCGGATCATTAGGATCAAGTCCTTCAACCAATCCATTTTTCAGGTAAACGGTTGGTACCCTATCCTGCGTGGCAGCCATATAATAGGCATAATCAAATCCAACCTCATTGGGTCCGGGTGAAACGTGTTTGTTCCAATCAACATGTCCAGTTCCCAAACCAAGGTGCCATTTACCCACCAGCGCAGTCTGGTAACCTTGTGATCGAAGCATCTTTGGTAATGTCACCTGTGCTGTATCAATAATCAGCGGAGCAGTGCCTGGAAGTATTTTAGCATCTTTATTTTTCCAAGGGTAAACGCCTGTCAGTAAAGCATAACGACTTGGTGTACAAGTAGCAGATGAAGCATATCCATTGGTAAATCTAATTCCACCATTAGCCAGTGCATCAATATTAGGGGTAATCAACTCTGTTGCACCATAGCTGCTTAAATCACCATATCCTAAATCATCGAGGTAAATAATGACGACATTGGGTTTGACTGGTTTATCTTCTTTTGCCTTTTTAGCTTGCTGACAAGCAACCAGAGCTATCAAAATGAATAATAACAGACCTTTTAAAATTTTCATAGTAGTTTAATTATATATCTGATTTGCAATACACTTTCTATTGTCTGTAAGATGGATTATTGGGAATCAACCCAATGCTTCCCAGAAAATCAACAGCCGCTGCCCTTGCATTGTAATTACGCCCTTCTATTTCGCGCGATGATCTGACAATGTCAGCAAATGGCTCTTTATTCTTCACATACATCAGGTAATGAATAGCCATCAAAGCCAGATGATTATCATGATGCAAGCAGTACTCTTTTAATAAAGCTTCCGCTTTTTTATCGTCAAACTGGTCAAAAGCAATGGCAGCAGAGGTAATCACCACCGGTGGATATTCATCATTCATTGCTCTTCTTATATTTTCTTCGAATAACGCTAGTACTTCCGATGGCTGCGACCTTAATCCAACCGTCGCCCAATATCGGACTATTTTATTTGAATACTCAAGATTTTCAACTTGTCTGGCAGCCACTTCCTCACCTCTTACCCCAGCTAACCAGACACTCTCCACAACCTCATTTATCGCATAATCTTCACTCAATCGATATTCATATGGTGAAATATTCCCAGATATTATTTCCAATTCATACTCGGGTAACAGCAATATATCTTTCGAATCCAACATTTCCTGTTTGAGCAATTGTCTCATTTCATTTAATAACTCCTGATAAGCTTGGTCATTAACCAAATTATTCATTTCCCATTTATCATTTTCTATGTTGTAAAGGTACTCCGTCGCCCTTGGTTCAAACACCCTGTTTTGTCCAAAATTTAGTTCATTTTGTACAAAATCCTGCCGCATCTGTTGTTTGATCTCGCTTATCTCCATATAACGAATATACCTTAGCTCAGGCATATAGGGCATAAAATTACGCGAGTAAACATATTTTCCATTTGTCACAGTCCTGACCATATCAATACCATTATCCGCCCTATCGGAAGATAAAAACAGATGCTCTGTTTCAGCAAAACGTTTATTCCCAATTAAGACTCGGCCCGTTAGGTGACCTGGCAATTCTCCGCCTGCCAGACTAATTATTGTAGGTGCTAAATCTTCGAAACTAATCAATTCGTCACTTACAACACCCTCTGTTCCCCACGGTGAGAGGTGTTTATATTTTTCAGGAAACCAAATAATAAACGGAACCCGGTAACCCAAATTTATTCCATTGGTCTTACCTCTTGGGATACCTTCTCCATGGTCAGCATAAAAGAAAATAATGGTATTATCTTTTAATCCATCATCCTCGAGCCGCTTTAGCAGCTCACCTATTTTATTATCAGTTAGCTTAAGTGAATTATAAACACGTGCAAATTGCTTACGCATTTCAGGAGTATCGTTATAAAATGGTGGCATTTCAAACTCATCTTCACCGGTGCGCTCTTCTTCCTTTAAGAGATCAAGCACATTTTTCTGATACCATTCATAGGTATTAGTCATAGTCCGGGACTGATGCGAATCAACAAAATTAAAGACGGAGAAGAAAGGTTGCCCCTCTGCTCTGTTCCACCAACCGGCTTTTTTTGAACTCTCATGCCATGCCTCTGTTATATAAGCTTTTTCATCCAATACATTATAATCCGTTTTGACATTATTACTTGTATAATAGCCTTGTTCCTGAAGATAATAAGGAAATCCTTTTATGTAATCAGGCACAGGAAATGCACTTCGATGGTTGCCTGTACCGGTTTTATACGTTTTAACACCTGTGATAATATTGGTACGACTTGGCGAACATACCGTTCCGGTTGAAAACGCATTAACAAAACGAACACCTTCATTAGCCAACTGGTCGATAACCGGCGTATTGGCATTAGAATTACCATAACAACCGATAAATTGTGGAGAAGTATCCTCAATCGTTATCCATAAAATATTTGGTTTTTCTTCTGTTTTAACCTGACACGATGTTAAAAGTATCAATATGGCAATAAACAATGGGTAGAAATAACTTTTTGAAAGCATTTATTATAATTTATTGGTCATTTGTAAAAGTATAAATAACCACAAACATATTACGGTTATTTATGAAAATCCAAATCTAAAATTTTATGAAAGGTATAGTATCCTTTTTTTTCGTTTTTAAAATCAGAACTATTTTAATAGCCATGTTCATCTAATAATGATTAAATCAAGATGAATTACCAATTGCAAGGTGGGCTTTTCGGACGAAATTAGTGTACTAATTTTGTTCAAATAATGATATGTCTTTTGCCAGATATCGAAAAAGGCAATTGTCAATCATGAGTGTATATTAAATCACATATTTATGTTGGCACACTGATTTGTTGCTAATTACGCGAATACGAATCATACCCTTTCTTTCAATTGTTATTGACCAAACACTAATCAAGATGCAGACTTCAAAGACAAATGAAGATTATAGATATGATATCAAAATGTAATTCGAGTCTTAATCGAGTTCAGAAAAGATGGCGGATAAAATTAAGCTGTACACTTATCAGGTCATACTTAATTGCACTCTATATCGTATTCGATATATGTTATAAAAAAACCGGAGATAAACTCCGGCTTTCAAATAATATATGATTAAAGTTCCCTAGAAATCATCAACCATGCTTAACAGAACAGGCACCAATGACTCCCCTAGTTTAATGGAGCGTTCAGCTGACCAACCAAGTAAATCATCAGGTATGTTAGCATTTTGCTTAAATGGCATTTCAAGTGTTTGCGACAAGCAATTAAACTCTTCACCCAGATTCTTGGAACCGATTTGCAGGTTAGCTTTACCCGGTTCATTCTTTGGGTAGCCGTACTCATTCTGCATATCAGGATTTATGGCCATCCAATTGTTGATAAAACTATCAGTTAATTGTTTTAGCTTCTCGTCGAAAGATGGAATACCTTCAATACCTGAAATAAAATTATACGGCAATCCTTCGTCACCATGCACATCTAATACAAAATCCATTCCTGTCTCCCGCATCTTTTCCTTCACGTAATACACTTCAGGACTATTCTCGATACTTGGTTCTGCCCATTCGCGATTCAGGTTTATACCTTTAGCATTCACACGCAGATTTCCAAGTATGCTACCATCTACATTCATATTAGGCACAAGGTAGAAATTGGCTTTTTTAAGAAGACTTAATGCGGTAGC
Source organism: Carboxylicivirga sp. (assembly GCF_982718395.1). Lineage (NCBI taxonomy): Bacteria > Pseudomonadati > Bacteroidota > Bacteroidia > Marinilabiliales > Marinilabiliaceae > Carboxylicivirga > Carboxylicivirga sp. The sequence goes on along the minus strand of NZ_CEXQWX010000028.1, from coordinate 2,628 downwards.
ATCCTCATCATCAAGTAAGCGGACAATTAATCCAAGCATAAACCATTCGGCCATTGTTTCACCAGGGTGTTGTCGCGCAATTACCCAAAGTTTTTTCTTTGATTCATCGCCATCACCAATGCGCAGAAAATCAATCGAACGTCCTTGGGTGGTTTGTCCTATGCATTCTAATACACAGTTAGGTGACTGCTGTGCTTCATTAATCAAATCAAGATGTTGCTCGTAAGAGAAGGGCGCAAAGTAAGCGATATAAACCGAATCAAATTCAGGTGTTAGCTCCATGCTAAGTTTCTGACCATCGTATTGCGTTGGTATCTGGAACCAGGTTTCACGATCGTAAGATGCCCTGGCCTGGTAATTGTCCCATCCCTCAGGATAAGCTGCATCGCCTGCATTTAGCAGGTTTAGTTTACAACTGGTTCCTTTGGCTCCCTGCACTCTGAAATAGAACCATTGAAGAAAGTCAGACTCAGAGTCTTTTCTGATTTTTAATTGAATATCATTAGGATTGCTGGCATTGATGACTTCGATATTTCCGGCATCAAAGGTTGAGGAGATATTAATCTGCATATAATTAAGCTTTTAAATTCTTAATAAATTCTATTACAATGTTACCAAAGTTGGTCATAAAGAGTTTGATGGCCATAGCCAACAGGATGATTCCAAAGAACTTCTTTAAAATATAAATGCCTCCCTGACCAATCACCCTTTCAACAAGCTTGGTCGCCTTAAGCACTCCAAAAACAACTACGATATTCAGGAATAAGGCGATGATAATATTGATGGTTTCAAACTCGGCACGTAAGGATAACAGAGTAGTAAACGACCCTGCACCAGCAATTAAAGGGAAAGCTATTGGTACAATAGAAGCTCCAGAAGGCGAATCATGTTTGAATACCTCAATGCCTAAAATCATTTCAAATGCCATAATTAACAGAACTAACGAACCGGCAATGGCGAAAGATGAAATATCCACACCAAACAAACCCAAAAGGGCTTCACCTACAAATAAGAAGGCTATCATGATTGTAAAGGCCACCGATGTTGCCTGAAATGCTTTAATGGGTCCGCTCTTCTTTTGAAGGTCAAGAATAATTGGTAATGAGCCCAAAATATCAATAACAGCAAACAGCACAATAAAGGCTGAGACTATTTCTACAAAATGAATATCCATAGCATGAGGTTTTTAGCAAATATAAAGCAAAATAACACTAAGAACCTAGTTTTGGTTTAAGCTCAATTACATGTTTTATGACACGTAATTGCCCAACAACAGATCTTTAAAATTTAGTATAACTATCCGATTAAACTATCTTCGTCGTTTAAATACAGACCATAAATACCAGCTATCAATGATTAACGAGATATTTCCAAATCAATTAAACACGCAATACGATGCCCTAAAGGAAATTAATGATTCAGATTATGTATTGCATTATAACGCCCGGTCAATCTTATTGAAAGTTAAAGGGGAAACACTTGAAATTCCGCAAAAGAAAGATATTCCTAACCTGACTGATCAGAATGAATTAGTTTATTTATTCAGACTTAATGATAAGGCTTGCTTCTTAATCAAAGAACATTTTGACATGGATAATTTAAGCCTGGCCTATCATGACGTCAACATATTCCGAACACTGAAACAGGAAAAGGGCTGGGTATGTTTACTTGGTTTCCAGCTCCATAATTGGTATCAGAATCATCAATTCTGTGGAAAATGTGGTGCACCAACACAGCACAAGACTGATGAACGCGCCCTCCTTTGCCCATCTTGCCAAAACACAATTTACCCAAGCATATCACCTGCCATTATTGTTGCCATTATTTGTAATGAAAATATTCTGCTTGCCAGGGGTGCCAAGTGGCCCGATGGTCGATTTTCGTTGGTAGCCGGTTATACCGATGTTGGTGAAAGCCTTGAGGAAACTGTAATACGAGAGGTGAAAGAAGAAGTCGGAATAGATATTAAAAACATACGCTACTATAAAAATCATCCCTGGCCTTTGTCTGGTTCTTTGATGGTTGGTTTTGTTGCTGAGGCCGACGACCAACAACCAATTATTATTGATGATAAAGAGATTGCTGAAGCAGCCTGGTTTAGCAAAGAGAATCTGCCACCTCATTCACCTGAAATCAGTATTTCGGGTGAGATGATTGATCGCTTTAGAAAAGGTGAGTTATAGAAAGAGCTTGTCTTTACACGAAAGACAAGCTCAACATCACGAATCCCAATTTATGAAAAAAACAGATCTACTGAACTGTAAACTGTGCTTGTTTTACATCTACTGAATTACCTCCAACGAACACATCAAATTTCCCGGATTCAACTTCATATTTGCCGTTTGGGAAATAATACCCCAATTCTTTTTCAGTTAAAGTAAATACCACTTCTTTTGCCTCACCTGATTTAATCATTACTTTTTCAAAACCCTTAAGCTCCTTAACCGGACGCGCATAAGTAGCTGCAATATCCCGAATATACAGCTGTACAACTTCTTCGCCATCCACATCTCCGGTATTGGAAACTGAAACTTTAACCTTAAGCTGTCCATCTTTTGCAATGGATGTTTGATCCAAAACAATATATGTGCTGGGGCGCTGATAGCCATAAAGGTTATAGATGGAATA
>NZ_CEXQWX010000027.1:0-50367 GCF_982718395.1 Carboxylicivirga sp. | reverse complement strand
TTGAAAAAGCGATATTTCTTAAAAAGCAAGGATAGGTTAAATCCAACTGTTCGTGTGAAACCTGAATTACAAAGAAATATTGCGCTTAAGCATGTGAATTTAATGGATAGTCACTACGATATAAGCGAAACATTTGATGTAATATTTTGTCGTAATGTTTTGATTTATTTCGATAGAGCTACTCAGGAAAAGGTAATTGGTAAATTATGTAATTACCTAAAGCCCGGAGGAATCTTTTTTATAGGACACTCCGAGTCATTATCGGGAATGAAAGTGCCGTTGGAACACATTAAACCAACAATTTTTAGGAAAATATAACTAGTCCGGAATATAAAAATTTGATTATGAGCAATTTATCTGACAAACAACTTTTACGCGAACTCAGGTTACGACTTGAAGAACGGAAAAAGTTAGATAATGAGATGAAAGAACTTTCAAAAGACTTTCAGAATGTCACGAAGAAACTCAAAGAGTCTGAAGCTTTGAAAAGTCACTTTATTTCAAATATCTCTAACGAAATTGTCAATCCGTTTACTTCAATCTTAGGTTTGTCAAAAGCTATACTTTCAGTCGAAAAAAACGATTGGAAAAAGGTGGTGTCAATGGTTGCATTAATTCATAGCGAGGCATTTAACCTTGATTTTCAATTGCGAAATATTTTCGTAGCTGCAAAAATTGAAGCTGGAGAAATCGCTCCAAATATTACAAAGGTTAATGTCCGCAGCCTGGTACAAACAGTTGTTGATTCGTTTAATATCATATCTCGCAAGATGGGGATTGATATTAAGATTGAGTTTAATATTGAGCATGGATTCGGTAAGAACTTCTATTTCAAAACAGATTCAGAAAAGCTAAAGCTAATTTTAAGCAACTTGCTGAATAACGCTTTAAAATACAGCTATAAAGACAGCCAAGTAGTTCTTAAAATGTGGGTGGATGAAGATATTCTTCATGCTTCGGTACAAGATTTTGGTACAGGTATTTCAGAAAAGAATCAGAAGATAATATTTGAGCGATTCAAACGCCTTGACTCTGGCATTAACTCTATCAATAGAGGACATGGTTTAGGTTTATCAATTACCAAAGCATTATTGGATGTGTTAGGTGGAGATATTGATATCAAGAGTCAGAAAGGTGAAGGGTCGGTATTTTCAATCGCTTTGCCGGAAGCACGTAATATCGTGGAAGGTTTTAGCGGCGACGGTAACGACGTTTTCTTTGATGACGATGATGAGATTTTTTAAGACGATGATAGATGGATAATAGATATTTGCAACATTTTCTATACCCCTCTTCATTGTTTGCTGCCAAAGACCCGTATGTTATCAAAACAATACTTGGTAGTTGTGTTGCTATTTGCCTCTGGGATAAAAAGCTGAAAATTGGCGGAATGAACCATTTTATGCTTCCTAACTGGAATGGTAATGACTTAGCCTCTCCCAAGTATGGAAATATAGCTATTGATAAGCTTGTTGAAAGGATGTTATACTTGGGTAGTGATATTAAAAACATACAAGCTAAAATATTCGGAGGAGGTGAGTTGCTGGAATCAGCAACCGGTAATTCGAATATGATTGGAGAACGAAATATTCGGGTAGCACGCTTAATGCTTGAGGAGAAAAAAATTCCGATAGTGGCATCAAGCACAGGAGGAAGAAGAGGAAGGAAGATTATTTTTTTTAATGATACTGGAGAGGTAAGGCATAAATTTCTTGAAAAAAAGGTATATTAAACACTTGTTGAATAAACAAGTATGATATAAGAAAGATTGATATCAAAAAAGTTCAATCTGAAAAGATTTTTGGGCTTCGAATAATATATTGATACATTAGAATTAATAATATTTGAAGACATTGAGAGATAGCCAGGTATTTCAGAAATTGAAAAAACTTTAAGCGCATGAAAAAAAAGATTCGAGTATTAGTTGTTGATGATTCTGCGGTTGTCAGACAGAGTTTGTCATCCATCCTTGAATCTGATCCGGGCATTGAAGTAATGGGAACGGCGGCTGATCCCATTATTGCGGTTAAGAAAATAATGAAAGAAATACCGGATGTTATAACTCTTGACATTGAAATGCCGCGTATGGATGGTTTAACTTTCCTACGCAAAATTATGTCCCAGCATCCGATTCCGGTTGTCGTTATCTCCAGCTTAACAACCGAAGGAACAGAGGTGGCCATGAAGGCACTAGAGTATGGTGCCAGTGAAATTATTGGTAAACCAGCCATGAACGCTGCACAGTTTATCAATGAATCAAAAATTATGCTGTGCGATGCTGTTAAAGCTGCCGCTCAGGTTAAGCTTAAGCGTAGAAAAATACCAACTCCTGTTGCACAGACTTCTGTTAAACCAAAGTATTCTGCCGATGTGATTTTGAATAAAGCGTCTAGCTTTAAGCAAATCATCGATACTGAAAAAGTTATTGCATTAGGTGCCTCTACTGGTGGAACAGAAGCAATACGTAACTTCCTGAAAGCACTTCCGGGCAAGATGCCTGGCATTGCCATTGTACAACATATGCCTGAAGGGTTTACCAAATCATTTGCTAATAGCCTGAATAATATTTGCGGACTTGAAGTTAAAGAGGCTGAAAATGGAGATAAACTCTATCAGGGACGTGTATTAATTGCACCTGGAAGTAAGCACATGTTACTTAAAAGAGTTGGTAAAGAATACATGGTTGAGGTTAAAGAAGGACCATTAGTTAATCGTCACCGACCGTCAGTGGATGTATTGTTCCGCTCAGCAGCCCGTTACGCTGGCAATAATGCTACAGGCATCTTATTAACAGGTATGGGTAATGATGGAGCCAAAGGATTACTTGAGCTAAAAGAGTCCGGAGCCCACACTATTGCACAAGATGAAGCCTCATCAGTTGTTTATGGTATGCCAAAAGAAGCTGTTAAGCTGGGTGCTGCTGAAAAAGTTTTACCGCTTGAAAAAATGGCAGGCTATCTGTTATCCCGTCTGGGTTAATAGCAATTTTATTAATTTTATCGCTCGTCTACACAATAAGAACAAATTGTATGGTTAAGGTCAGTATTAAGAATATCAGAAGCAGATATACATTACGAGGATTTATGCTCGGGATCATTATTTATCTTCTAACATTAATTTCGAGTACAAGTATATTTGAACATGTTAACCAGCCAGTAACATTTTATAATCTTTACAGATTCTTTCCGGGCTTATGGTTTATTACGTTTCTACCATTAATTACAGCTTTTGCCGGATATATAATAGCGGGGAATTTTGCTGTTTTTATTCGTAAGCAACGAAAACACATTAAGCAGGAAGCCAATAAGAGTGAGAAGGTATTAGAATTTGTCGATAATCTTCGTCAAGATAACTTTGAATCGGATCTAAATCTGAATCATCGTAAAGATAGATTGGCGCAATCACTTTTAAGACTTCGTGATTATCTGATCAAAAGTAAGAAAGACGAAGAACAACGCCGGATTGAAGAGGAGCAAAGAACATGGGTAACGCAGGGGTTAGCGCATTTTGGGGAGTTGCTTCGCAAAGAAAGTGATAATCTGGAAGATTTAAGTTACAACATTATCCGCTATTTGGTTGATTACATGAAGATCAATCAGGCAGGATTTTATCTTCTCAATTCAATAAATGATACCGATAAATACTTTGAGTTAAAGGCTTGCGTCGCATACGATCGGAAAAAATTTGCTGATAAACGTATTAACTGGGAAGAAGGTCTTATTGGGCGTTGTGCGTTGGAAAAACAAACTATTCATTTAACTGATATACCAGACGATTATTTAAATATTACTTCTGGTTTAGGTGATGCTAACCCAAGATCTATTTTAATTGTACCACTTAAAACCAACGATGAAATTTATGGGGTTCTTGAAATGGCTTCTTTCAAGGATTTTGCAGAATTTGAGGTTGAGTTTGTTGAGAAGATAGCTGAAAGTATAGCATTAACAATTTCATCTGTACAAAATACAATTCGAACAACTAAGCTTTTGAAGGAGACTCAAAACCAGGCAGAGCGAATGCTTCAACAAGAAGAGGAATTGCGTCAGAACCTGGAAGAGATGCAAGCCACGCAAGAAGAAAGTGATCGTCGTGAAGTGGAAATGAAAGGTATATTGGAAGCAATTGATCATGCTGCTATTAGTTCGGAGTTTGAAACAGATGGCACACTTATAAATGTCAATCAGAACTTCTTGAGAACATTCCGGTATAATCCTGAAGAGATCGATGGTCAGAATATTAAAATCTTCTTCTTTAAAGATGATGTTGCGGAAATGGATCAGATACTTACAGATTTGCGCAACGGTCATAATTTTAAAGGACGCGTACGTCGCCGGACAAAGATGGGTGATGAAATTTACTTGTTAACCACTTACACACCGGTAATCGACCATGAAGGAGAGATAATAAAGATACTTAGCCTCGAAAATGATATAACTGAGCAAGTGAAGATGGAAGAGGAATTGAAGCACAGTAAAGATGAATTGGGAGTTATGCTCGACGAGGCCAAGAAAGAGATTATCGAACAATTTAAAGAAGTTGAATCGGTTAAGATACGTAACGAAAAAACACTTGAGGGTGCTCTTGATGCCATTATTACCACCAATAAAAATGGTGAGGTTGAGTTCTTTAATGCTGCTGCAGAAAAGCTTTGGGGGTACGAAAGAAGTGAGGTGCTTGGGCAAAATGTTTCCATGTTATTCTCCGATAGCAGTATTGCTAATGATGAATTTGTTTCGGCTTTTGTAGCAACCGATAAAAACAAAATTATTGGTGAAAGACGAGAAGCTCCAATAAAGAATAAAGTTGGAAGTGAAGAGCCGGTATTATTCCTGTTGTCAGAGGCAGAGGTAGGTGAAGATCATTCATATACAGCATTTATCCAACAAGTCGAGGTTGAATTGTTTTAGATCGCCGAGATCAAAATAAGGATTAAAATGGATTTTAAACATTATCTGCAAGTGTTGAAAGAGCATTCGCCGTATGATTTTAGTAATTATTCAGATAATTCTATCAAACGTCGATTGCAAAAGGTGATAGCTGATAATGACTTGAGTATTGAGGAGTTACTTTTAAGAACTCAAAACGACAATCATTTTGTTGAGCAGTTAGTTGAAGATATAACGGTCAATACTACGGAGTTATTTCGTGATCCTGAAATTTGGCCGTCTTTTTACGAACAGTTGTACCCACAGTTAAAAGGTAAAAAGACATTTAACATCTGGCATGCCGGAAGTAGTTCGGGAATGGAAGTATATTCAAATATGATCATTCTTAACGAGCTTGGACTATTAGATCGTGCGCGAATATACGCTACAGATATAAGTAAAAGCATGGTACGCCAATGTCAAATGGGTAGCTATCAATACGAATTTAATAAGGTTCAGATTGAGCAGTTTGAGCGTATATTAAAGAAGAATCCTATTAACGGAATTTCTCGAATTGATTTTACGCAATATTTCGATTTCGATAGTGATAATGACAGGTTGAATGTAAAGGATTTCTTAAGAGATAAGGTTCAGGTAAGGCAGCATGATTTGGTGCAGGAAAAGAGCCCGTTTTACAACAAGTTTGACATTATTTTTTGTCGTAATGTATTAATTTATTTTAACGCGGCACTACAATCGAAAATATATCAGATGTTTCATAAACAACTGTATCCGAAAGGATGCATGATTTTGGGTAACCATGAAAATCTGACCGGATTTTTTAAAACAAAGTTCAAGAAGAGTGGGCCTTTATATGTGAAAACCAATGTTTTTCACTTTAAATATCAATAGCATGGCAGTAGGTTTTAATATCAGTGAAATAAGAGAGTTATCTGAACAATTAAGTGTTCGGTTAAATATGCCATTCAGACATATGACTCATTCGTTTCTAAAACGTCGGCTTGCTATGTTTTTTGAAAAGCATGGTTTTCGAAAAATCGAAAACCTATATGAAAGCATCAGACAGCCTGAATTTGTTGATGATTTAAGCCAGTTTTTCTCAATTAATACAACTGAACTATTTAGGGATGCAGGTTTCTGGAGACAATTAAGGAAGATCTTCAATGAAAAGTTTATCGCTAAAGACTGCCATGTTTGGTTTCCTGATGTAGCCTCAGGAGAGGAGTTATATAGTCTGTTGATACTTGTTGAGGAACTGAAGATTGAAGGAAATGTGCAAATAACTGTTAACCACCAATCGAAAACTGCATTGACAAATATCCAGAAGGGACTTTTATCAGTAAGGAAGATGGATACCAATGCCTATAATTATAAACGTTTTGAAGGGATAAGCAGCATTGATAGTTATTTTGTAGAGAAACCTGAAGGCATTAATTTTAAGTCTGATCGGTTAAAGAAAGTAAATTATCAGCAAGGAGGCATTGAGAATATACCTTCAAAAAAATGTGATATCGTTATTATGCGTAACAACCTCTTATATTTTACCAAAGATTACCATGTAACTATTAAGGAATTTATCGATGAATGTCTTAACAAAGGAGGATATGTATGTTTAGGGGTTAAGGAGCAATTGCCGGTGCCATATAACGATCGCTTTGAATGCATTGACAAAAAGGAAAAAATTTTTAGCAAGTTTAGTTTTTTGAGAGATTAATGATAAAACAAAGATATAAAGCAGTTGTCATAGGTGGTTCGGCCGGAAGTTTCTCCGTTGTTTCAAAATTATTGTCGCAATTAAGAGCTGACTTTCCTTTGCCTGTTATCATCTGTTTGCATCGTTTAAAGCATGTCCGGTCCGGACTGGTTGAAAGTATCCGTTTAAAATCTCAGCTTGAGGTTATCGAACCAAATGATAAAGAACAAATTGTTGGGGGGAAAGTCTATTTAGCGCCATCAAACTACCATATGTTTGTTGAATATGATGGAACCTTTTCACTATCAACAGAAGAACCTGTTAACCATAGCCGACCTTCTATTGACCATACACTTTCATCTGCCGCATATGTATATCGCAATAAATTAATTGGTGTTGTTCTGACAGGTGCCAATAAAGATGGTGCCAAAGGGATGAAAGATATTGCAGATAAGAAAGGTGTTACCATTATTCAGGACCCCAAAACATGTGAGATGGATACCATGCCCAAAAGTGTTGCCCGTATTATTAAACCTGATATGATTTTGTCTCCTGATGAAATATCAAAATATTTAAATCAATTGGCAGTTTAGTCATTTATGACTGAATAAGTTGTATTAGTAAAACTTATACAAATGAAAAAGAATCGACATATTTTCCTGTTAGGCATCTTATTTTTCTTGTTTGCACTCTGTAAATATTTGTTCTTATCGGTTGAATTATCAACTACTTTTTTTGTCTTTGAGGTATTGTCGTTTCTGGTTGTTTTGTATGTTATTTACTATGTATTAAATCATATTGACTCTTGCGTTCAAGGTTCGGAACAAGGCGGGATGGATAAAGAATGTGTTAAACGTCTTGCAGAAATAGATCGCTTAAGGAAGAAACTTGAGCAGTATGAGAACCGGAGTACTGAAGGAGCGGAGAAAAGCAATGACAGAAGTGATTTGATATCAGAAATGAAGGATAGCTTCAATGGCTATAATGAACAAGCAGCTAATGACCTGTTGAGTTGCATCATTAAACGATATGAGGTAATGGCAGCTGTAGCTTATTATCGCAAAGATGAAGTATTTGAGCCGTCAAAAACATTTGGAATAGATGAGGATGCAAGTATTGCCTCTATTAAAGAAGATGATGGAATTCATGCTCAGGCTATAAAAGATAACAAAGCGATGGAGATTACTGATGTGCCAGAGAATTATATTGTTGGTTCAGGTTCTGGAAGTTCGAAACCAATGTTTTTGTACATCTTACCATTAATAGGAGATGATAAAGAGAGTGTTGTTCTTGAGGTTGCCAGCTTTAAAAAGCTCGATCTTGAAACTGTCTGGAATCAATTGCAATTGTCTTAGTATTTACTTGTGAAAAGAAAGATATGGCTAAACTATCTAAAAAAATAAAGCAATTATCATCCATGTCGGGATTGACTGAACGTGATTGGTATTTCTTATCACTGGGACTTTTCTTTTTGCTCTTGTTGATCTGGTCTGGTTTCATGTCTTTTGACGACCTGAATTTTAGCGGTAGAAACATTGTGGTTATACACCGATCTTTATTGGTTTGGGGAATCGATTTATTAGTAGTTTCTATTCCAGTATGCATATTGGCAATAATTAATTACAACCGTGAGCAAAAAAAGAAACTAAGTCGAGAAATTGAAAGACTGCGAAAGCAATTTAGCCATAATATTAATCTGGCGGAAAAAATTGGACGTGGTGAGCTGGATGATATTGAATTAGTAGAAGGGCAATTATCTGAAACCTTGTACAATCTTGGTGCTAATCTTAGGAATACAAAGTCAAAAGAAGAAGCCTATAATTGGGTTTCAAAAGGAAAAGAACGGATCTCAGATATCCTTCGTAGCCATAATAAGGTCAATTTGTTAGCAGATGATGTAATACGTGGTATCATTGAATATTCAGGTGGGGTTCAAGGATCACTGTATCTTCTGCAAGGAAAGGAATTGGTAAATATTGCTACCTATGCGCATAATCGAAAACGATTTGAAAAGCAAATAGTTCCAATTGGTAAAGGTCTTATAGGAGATGTGGCATATGAAAAGGAATTAATCTACCGAACAGAAATACCGGATGACTACTTTCATATAACCTCAGGTTTATTAGGCGATAAAAAACCTAAAAGTCTAATCATTGTTCCCCTACTTCAGGAAGAGGAGCTGCAAGGAGTATTTGAAATTGGCTATCTTCAACCAAGCTTACCAAAACACGTACTAAAGTTTGCTGAAGAGTTGAGCAGTGTAATCGGACGGACATTTTACAACCTTAAGATTAATGAACGTACCGAGTTGTTGTTGAAAGAGTCGCAGGAAATGACGGTGACGCTCAAAGAAAATGAGAAACAATTACAGTTAAATGCGGCTGAAATGCTGGAAGCTCAGGAGGAGCTTGAGAAATCAAACAAGCTTTTAGAAGGACATATTCAGGAGGTTGAGCACGCACAGCAACGCCTCGAAGCACTTTTGACCAATGCTTCGGAGTTTATTTCTATTTATAATGAGAAGCAGGAATTGGTATTTGAGAGCCCATCCGTGAAGCAAATACTAGGTTATGGTCCTGATGATGAGGTGAGTGGTATGGATCCGGAACTTATGACCCCTCGAGGTTATAAGACAATTAATAACCTGTTTCAATATTTATTGGTTACACCTGGAGGTGAACAAACCGCTCAATATACTTACTTGAAAAAGAGTGGTGAGAAATTGTTTCTGGAAACGACAGGTAAGAACCTGTTGCATGATCCGGCGATAAAAGGTATCATTTTTAACACGCAGGATATCACTGAAAGAAAGAGGGCCGAGAAAGAGGAGCGTATGAAAAGCCGTATGCAATCGCTTTCTGAGAATTCGCCCGATATGATCATTCGAATAAACACAGGTGGTAAATTGGTTTATGTCAATCCGAAGGTAGCTGACTTTGTTGGAGTACCGTCTACCGATTTGGTTAAAAAACGGGTGACAGAATTGGATATTGATGAACGCTTCAAAGCCTACATGCTTGATTCTCTGAAGCAGATAAGAGCTGGTGAAAAACAGATTATTTCGGAAGTAGAAGTTGAGGCTGGTGAACAAGTACTGATCATGGAGATCAAAGCGATCCCAGAGTTAAATGAAGAGAAGGATCTGGAATCAGTCTTGTTTGTTGCGCACGACATGACCGAGTTTAAAAAGATTGAACAAGAAATTAAGGAGAAAAACAAAAAGATATCTGATAGTATCAACTATGCGCAGCGCATTCAAACTGCCATATTACCAGATACAAATGTGTTGCAACAGTTTTTTCCGCGTTCATTTATTTTCTATCGTCCAAAAGATGTGGTGAGTGGGGATTTTCCCTGGATGTTCAAAAAAGATAATCATTTCTATGTGGCAGCAGTTGATTGTACAGGTCATGGTGTACCGGGTGCTTTGCTTTCGTTCATTGGGTACTTCCTGATGAATAATATTGTAAATGCAAGTGCTAACGTAACAGCGGCTGAATTACTGGATAAATTGCACCTGGATGTGCGTCGTACACTACGTCAGGATCAGGAAGGATCAAATGGTCGTGATGGTATGGATCTGGCTTTGGTCAAAATCGATTTAGACTCCAATGAATTGCAATTTTCAGGTGCTCATAACCCTCTCTATTTTTTAAGCGAAGGTGAACTAACCGTCTATAAAGGTTCACGTAAAGGAATTGGTGGTAAACCTTTGGCCCGAAAAGTTGAAAAAGATTTTGAGAACCACGTTGTTCAATATAATAAAGGTGATCAATTGTTTATTTTCTCCGATGGCTTACCAGATCAGGTTGGTGGACCAAAAGGGCGTAAGTATCAATCCAAACGTATTCGTGAAGCTTTAGAAGCTGCCCCAAATCAAACAATGGCACATTTCGAGCGTCATTTCTCCAATGATTTTTATGATTGGATGGGAGAATGTAAGCAAGTTGACGATGTTCTGTTAATAGGAATTGAGTTGTAGTTTTTGCTACAACTCAATGATTAATTAAACAAGCTCATTGGCCAGGGCTTTAATATCAATACCTGAAAAGTTACCAGAAGTCATAATTAACAGGTTTTTATTAACGTAGCACTGTTGTTTAAGCCATGAAGCCAATTCTCTGGATTGAGTAAATACCTTTAGGTCATCTCGTCCAAAAGCCTTCATCACATCTTCCTTATTAATTGGCGGTAGTTTTTTATGCTCTAATACCTTCGGGTTAAAAAATACGACAGCTTCATCAGCTTCGTTCATTGTGCTATTATATTGAGGCAGAAACTCCTTGTTTAAACTACTAAACGTGTGAAGCTCCATCACAGCCAATAATTTTCGATTTTTAAATTGTTGCTTCATGGCAGAGGTTGTGGCAGCGAGTTTACTTGGTGAATGGGCAAAGTCCAGGTAGATATTGCTTAAATCATTCTTAGCCAATAATTGCAAACGTTTAGCTGCACCTTTAAAGCTTTGCATCGAAGTAAAGAACTGATGATCATCGATTCCTAACTCTTTGCATACCAACCGGGCACCATTCATGTTTTGCAGGTTGTGATCGCCAAAAACCAACATTGAGTAGTGTTTGTCGTTCCAAACCACATTGGTTTGTCCATCCACATTCTCATGTGGAAGTGTATTGTATGCCTGTGTATTCAACCGTGGCTTAATGGCAGTGGTAATTTTTTCCAATTCAGGATCTTCATCAAAATATACCAATGTACCATCATCCTTAATACTATCGGCAAAGATGCTGAACTGACTGATATAGCCCTCCCAGGTTGGAAATACATTCATATGATCCCAGGCAATGCCGGTTAACATGGCTACATGCGGTTTATACCAATGAAATTTGGGTGTTAAATCAATAGGGGATGACAGGTATTCATCACCCTCAAAAACTGCAATTGGAGCTTCGTGTGTTAACTTAACCATGGTATCAAATCCCTCCAATTGCGCCCCTACCATATAATCAAAATCCATGTTCAGGTCCTTGAGAACGTGCATTACCATTGCTGTCGTAGTCGTTTTACCATGACTGCCCCCTATCACTACCCGCTTTTTATCTTTAGTTTGTTCATAAAGGTATTCAGGGTAAGAATAGATTTTAATGCCCAGCTCTTGTGCTTTGATCAGTTCAGAATTATCCTTTCGGGCATGCATACCCAGGATTATCGAATCTAACTCTTTGGTTATCATATCCGGGTTCCAGCCTTCTTGCTTAGGTAATAAACCATGTTGCTTAAGCCTTGACTTGGAAGGCTCAAATATCTCATCGTCTGAACCAGTAACTACAAAACCTTTTAAATGAAGGGCAATGGCCAGATTATGCATGGCGCTGCCTCCTATAGCTATAAAATGAACTCTCATATATCGTGTGTTTTTTGCCTGTAAGGCTAATAAGGTAAATATATAGAAAGTTCTCCAGAAGGCTACGTCCAGATAAATGAATAATCAGTTTTGCTATTGGGTCGACTTATGAATACATCCGTTGATAAGTATTGAAGAGAAGCGTGTTTTTCTGATAGAAGTGGTTTAAAGGCTATACTTGTTCTTCGAACATGATTTATACACAGAATATTGCAGTGTTAAGTTGGATGAAGGTTCAGTTATTGTTGATAAAACTTATAACCTGGTTGATCGATGTCTCGTGGAAGTATTTTAAATGCTTTGCAGCAGAAGTTAGCTGAAAGATTACTTTATTGTCAATTTAATGTTAACTTTGTGTTAACGAATAAAGGTTTTCGTACGTAGTATTGATACGAAGAGTATACACACAGGACTTTTGGGATTAGTATAAACGTTAAAAAGGAGGCCTTATGAAAAAGTTAGTATTAGTCATTGCAATGGTTGTGGGTATTATTTCTTCCAATGCCCAGTTAACTGAAAGAGACGGTAAATTTTACGACCAAAATAATAAGCTTTACTCAGGAACCTATGTTGAGTATTTCGATTCTGGAAGTAAAAAAGTAGAAATGACAGTGGTTGAAGGCATGAAGCAAGGTCCATCAACATTGTATTTCGAAAATGGTAAAATTAAGGAAGTACGATCCTATTCTGGTAACATGATGGACGGAACGTGGCTGACTTATGATACCAAAGGTGTCAAAACGGGTGAGGCAAACTATAAGTCCGGTAAAAAGCACGGTAAATGGTTCATTTGGGATGAAAATGGCACAAAACGCTACGAGATGTCTTATAACGATGGTGCCAAAGATAGCACTTGGACAATATGGGATGAATCAGGAAAAGTAGTAGGGAAGAAACAATATTAGAGATCAATAAGATTTCAATAATAAAAAAGGCGACCGTTAAAGTCGCCTTTTTTATTACTGGGAGTGTAATTTACAAATCAGACTTAAGCTTAATTTGTAATTCCTTATCATTTTCTGTATTCACCGATATTTTTTCCTCAGTTTTGTATGATATATAATTGGTAGTTACTGTATAGTCACCAACTGTAACATCATTAAACTGGAAGTTTCCATCAAAATCGGTATAAACAACTGTATTTATTTCTTCTAAAACTACCTTCACTCCAACAAGGCTTTCACCTGTTGCAGCATCTGTAATTGTTCCAGAAATAGAGGTAGTTAGTTTTGCATTGGTTTCTTTAGTGGTTCCTTTTTCTTTGGCTTCAATGTTTGAGAATCCAATTAATAAGGTAGCTGCTAGTAGTATAATTTTCGCTTTCATCATTTTCCTGTTTTGTTCGTTAACAAAAGTAGAGGGGTAATGTTACTTAATCGTTAAGGCCAGTTTATATGATGATTAAGGCTTTGTTAATTTTTTGTGCTTGAACTTTTTAGAAAGGATGAATATCTTGTTATAAATATGTATTAGATGAACATATCCAAGCCATTTGGAAATATTGCCACCGCTGTCCTGGAATTATTCTTCCCTCCAATTTGTACCTCGTGCGGAACACATTTGTTTAAGAAAGAGGTGGAGATCTGTCAAATGTGTATTCACCGTTTGCCCCGCACTTATTTTGAAAAACGCCCTGACGAAAACAAAATGTCGTTACTGATGTGGGGGCGTTGTCATTTAGAGCATGCTTTCTCATTATTCTATTATAAAAAGGGTGAACTGGTGCAGCGTTTGCTACACGAAATAAAATATCGACGGAATATAGAACTTGGACGTGAATTGGGCCGTCAGCTGGCGAAGGTGATTCGCCAAACAAAACCTGAAGAATATGACTGTATAATTCCGATTCCTCTCCATCCACGAAAATTAAAGTTACGGGGTTTTAATCAGGCAGAGATAATTGCAGAAGGAATGGCAGAGATATTATCTGTTACATTGGAAACAAACAGTGTTCAAAGAAAGGTTCATACAGATTCGCAAACAAGGAAGGGACGTTTTGAAAGGTGGCTAAATGTTGAGAATATTTTTAGTGTCGCCAATGCGAGCGAACTCGCAAACAAACATGTACTTCTTATTGACGATGTGATTACAACCGGCTCAACAATGGAAGCCTGTATTAATGCAATTAATGAGGTTGATGGCACAAAGGTGAGCATTGCTACTATTGCATGCGCTGGCTTATAAGAGTCGATTAATTGAATAATACAAGGTCACAACAAAATTATTATTGTACTGACCTGGTTTGCGACTCAGCCAATGCGGTTTGGGATTGTAAACAGGAATCTCACCATCGAATGGAATACGAATCCGGTTGATAGAATACAACAATCTGGCATTGATCCATAAATGCTCATTAAAATGATAGTTTAAGCCAAATACAGTAGCCCATTCTGTACCTTGAAAAGGAACAGGATCTGAGTTTGGAAGATCTTCAACAGGCGTACCGTCTATTTCTTCCTGACTATCAAGCAAGGCTCCAACAGAAATGCCTGCTTCACCCGAAAACTTTTTGTACTGATAGCGAGCCACCAATGGGAACTGGATATATGACAAATGTATTTTGTAATCGTCTAACCTTCCTTTGTCCGGTTTTGGAGCTTCGCGACTTCCCTTTTGAGTATAAGCAATATCTAATTGGATGGTCCATTTATCGGAAATAGGACGGTAAACAAAACCACCAACGTTAATACCAACCTTATTAAACCCGACATAACTATCACCATCAACTTGCGAAAAAGAGGTTCCAAGAAGTGGCCCTGCTCTAAAATCCTGAGCTTGCGAAATAATTGTTGAAATGAAAAAGATAAATAGGATTATATATTTATGCATGGCTTGTTGAGGTTAATTTGGTAATTAATTGTTGTACGCCAACCGTACCTTTTTCCTGTATAAATGTAATATTTTTAGAAGGAGTAAAGGCTGGTTGATGAGGGTCAATGATGTAAATAGGTTTTTGTGGGGGTACATAATTGAGCAATCCGGCAGCAGGATAAACATTTAAGGAAGTGCCAACAACCACAAATATATCAGCTTGTTCAACAATCTCAATAGCTGTTTCAATGGCAGGAACCGCCTCACCAAACCAAACGATATGAGGGCGTAATTGGGCCCCTTTCTCACAGGTATCTCCCCATTTCAATTCCCAACCATCCAATTCATATACAAGTGATTCATACTTTGTGCTGCGCACCTTCTTTAGTTCACCATGAAGGTGCAATACTTTTGAACTTCCGGCCTGCTCGTGCAGGTCATCCACATTTTGCGTGATGACATGAACATCAAAAAACTCTTCAAGCCTTGCTAAACCTAAATGTCCGGCATTGGGTTTACACTCAAGTAATTGCTTTCGTCGCTGATTATAAAACTCCAGAACCAGATGTGGGTTTCTTGCCCATCCTTCAGGACTAGCGACCTCTGTTACATCGTGATTCTCCCATAATCCATTATTATCTCTGAAAGTTTTAATACCACTTTCTGCACTAACTCCTGCCCCTGTTAAAACAACTAACTTCTCTTTATCCATAAATATTTAAATTAATGGCTCCTACCTTATCTTCTTAACCATTGCCAGATGACAAAGTTGATTTGCACAGATAAAAGTAAATGAATTGCATGAGTATTCAAACCCTGTATTAACCGCTTCCTGCAATTAATTTATATAAATTAATGCCTATTTTTCTATCTTTGTGCACTGCTCAAGACACTACTAATAATTCCTATAAATGATAGATCAGGTTACAGTTGATAAAGTTCTGGAAACGGCCAATAGCCAAATTATTGAGGTTGTTTCAGACTATGTGACACTGCGACGGAGAGGAATTAATTATTTGGGTAACTGCCCGTTCCATAACGAAAAAACGCCATCGTTCACTGTATCACCCCATAAAGGTATTTTTAAATGCTTTGGGTGTGGCGAAGGAGGTAATGCGCTTAATTTTGTAATGAAGCATGACCAGCTTTCCTTTGTGGATGCTATTAAGTATCTGGGTAAGAAATTTAATATTGAAATTGAGGAAGAGGAATACTCACCTGAGCAGTTGAAGCAGAAGAATGAACGGGAGAGTATGATGGTGCTGAGTGAATTTGCAGGTCAGTATTTTAGTAAGAACTTGACAAGTACTGACGAAGGCAAGTCGGTTGGATTAAGTTATTTCAGGAGCCGGGGATTTCGCGATGATATCATAGAGAAGTTTCAGTTGGGATATTCGCCCGAGCAGCGCGATGCCTTAACAAAAGAGGCTCAGAAGCAAGGCTACAAGATCGAATACCTGGAGAAAACAGGATTGACGGTAGTAAGGGAAAATTATCAGGCCGACCGGTTCCGGGGGCGCGTGATGTTTCCTATTCATAGTCTGGCAGGTAAGGTCATTGCCTTTGGAGGCCGTATACTTAAAAATGATAAGAAGACCGCTAAGTACCTTAATTCACCGGAGTCGGAGATTTACCACAAGAGTCGTGTATTATACGGCATTTATCACGCCAAACAGGAAATCACCAGACAGGATCGATGTTACCTGGTAGAAGGTTACACTGATGTGTTGTCGTTTCATCAGGCAGGAATCAGCAATGTGGTAGCTTCGTCAGGCACGGCCTTAACTTCTGATCAAATCAGGTTAATTGCACGCTTTACTAAGAACATTACTATAATTTATGATGGAGACCCGGCCGGATTAAAAGCATCGTTACGAGGGATTGATCTGGTGCTGGCTGAGGGTATGAATGTGAAAGTGCTTCTTTTACCAGAAGGAGAAGATCCTGATACTTTTGCCAAGGAACGTAATGACGAGCAACTAACGCAATATATCGATGAGCATCAGCAGGATTTTATAAAGTTTAAAACATCACTTTTGCTTGCTGATGCACAAAACGATCCCATTAAAAAAGCGCAGTTGATTCAGGATATTGTTCGCAGCATTTCCATTATACCGGATAGCATTACCAGATCGGTATATGTGAAGGAGTGCAGTACCTTGTTGAAGGTAGATGAGCGTGTATTAATGCAGGAGACAGGTAAGCTACAAAAGAAAAAGCAGGAGGAGGATTTCAGAAGAAGTGCACCGCGACAGTACACCGGAGGTCAACAAGCAACATCAGCACACACTACCGGACAGGCTCCGACTCCTCAGCAAACAACAACTGCCAATCCACTGGAATTGGAAGAGCGAGAAATATTACGCTTTTTGGTGAAGTTTGGTGAACGACCGGTTAATCCTGAAGAAGAGAACCCGGTATCGGTAGGTCAATATATTTTACACGAATTGAAGCAGGATGACTTGTTGAGTGCCAATCCGCAATACAATAAAATGATGGAGGCTTACGGAGCAGTTTGTGAAAATACAGAGCTTCCTGCCCTGAAGTTTTTTGTCAATAATGCAGACCCGGACTTAAGTCGTTTGGCATCCGATCTGGTAGGTAAGGAACATGACTTGAGTCGTATTCATCACAAATTTGGTGTGGTGACTAATGCAGAAGAGAAGTTACCTGAATTAGTTCCAAAGATTGTGATGGAGCTTAAATGGAAAAAAGTAAAAACCGTACTCAAGGAGAAAAGACAACAGTTGCAACAGTTGGAGGCATCGGGCAGTATGGAAGAGATGATGGAGTTGATGCAGGAACTAAGTACCTGGCAGCAGGTGTTGTCTCACATATCAAAAGAACTGGGAGGAAGAACAATTGTATAAATGCTAATTTATAGATATGCAAACATTAAATCATACCGATAAGGAAGTTATTGAAGCTATCATTTTAAAAGCCAACATCTGTTTTGTGGGGGTGGTTGATCAGGAAAACAAACCTTATGTGCTGCCGATGAATTATGGCTATAAGGATAATGTAATTTACCTGCATTCGGCTCCGGAAGGACGTTTGATCGATATAGTAAATAACAATCCGAATATTTGCATTTCCTTTTCAATAGATAATGAGTTGGTGTTTCAGCATCCGGAGGTGGCATGTAGTTATCGTATGACATCCAAAAGTGTGGTGGCAATGGGCAAGGTGCAATGGATTGAGGATATGGACGAGAAGCGGGAAGCTTTGGATATTTTGATGAAGACTTATAGCGAAAAAGAATTTAAATATAGCGATCCGGCCGTACGTAATGTCAAGATGTGGAAGATTCCGATTGATGAAGTAACGTGTAAGGAATTTGGTGCTCCTCATGATGAGTATAAACTAAAGCGTAACCTTGAGGAGTTAAAAAAGCATCCGGGTCAATAAACTTTTATAAATTAGTAGACGATTATTCACTTTAATGATATACAACTGAATGCGAACCTCTCAACTCTTTTCGATTATTCTTTTGGGAATTAGTTTGGCAGTCAATGCTCAAGATGAAGTTTTCAAATCTTATAAGACAATATACTCGCAAGGCTTTAATAAAGACAAATCAATGGTTGATTTTGATTTTTCTGATGGCTCAAAGTGGTTGATCAGTAAAATTGGAAAACCTGGTAAGTCGCTTAAATGCCTGGGAACCGGAGCTTATCAGAATCCTTTTGAGGGGCCTTCCATATTAGCGATATTAAAAGGCATTGAGCTGAAAGATTTTGTGGTGGAGATGGACATTGTTCAGGACGGTAAGGACTTTAGTTTGCTTGACTTTTGCATCTTTTTTGGAGTTAAGGACACGGCCAATTATTGCTATGCCCAAATTGCCAGCAGTGCTGATAAGAAGTGCCACAACGTATTTATGATCAAGGGAGACAAGCCAAAGCGAGTTGGAGAAGTGAAGGACGAAGGTGTGATATGGCACATGAAAGAGTGGCAACATATTCGTATGGAACGCACTTCGGCAGATAAAATGGTAAAGGTTTATTTGGATGAGCAATTGGTTCTGGAATGTGCAGACGAACAGTTTGACGCCGGGTTGATCGGTTTTGGCTCAACAAAGAGTGCTATTAAAGTGGATAATTTTAAGGTGAGTGCTCCTTCATACGAAACTTCAGATAAAACTTTTTTCTAAATCTATATGGCACTTAATTATCTGTGGATAGCATTTTTTATTGTGGCCTTTATCGTTGGCCTGGCTCGCCTGATTTTCTTTGGTGATATTGATGTTTTTCCGCAGATGATGAATGCAACCTTCGACAGTGCCAAAACCGGATTTACCATCTCACTTGGGTTGACAGGTGCACTGACACTTTGGATGGGACTAATGCGCATTGGTGAAAAGGGAGGAATGATCAATGTGATGTCCCGATTAATAGGACCCTTCTTTAGTCGATTGTTTCCCGAGTTACCGAAGAATCATCCCGCTTACGGGAGTATGATGATGAATATTGCTGCTAACATGCTGGGGCTTGATAATGCAGCCACACCTGTTGGACTGAAGGCGATGCAAGAGCTGCAATCGACCAATAAAAGTAAGGATACAGCTTCTAATGCACAGATCATGTTCCTGGTGCTTAATACCAGCGGGCTAACGATCATTCCGATTAGCGTGATGGCTATTCGGGCAACGAAATTAGCGGCCAATCCATCCGATATATTTTTACCAATTCTTTTGGCAACATTCTTCAGTACCATTGTGGGTATTATCGCTGTTTCGCTGGTACAGCGCATTAATCTGTTTGATAAAGTGATCCTTGCCTATATTGGTGGATTCACTGCCTTGGTTGGTGGATTTATATATTATCTGAATTCCCTCAGCAAAGAAGAGGTGAATACGGTTTCATTGCTGGGAGCTAACCTGCTGTTATTTTCCGTTATTATCACCTTTATATTAATGGCCATTCGTAAAAAAGTAAATGTTTATGATGCATTTATTGATGGAGCCAAAGAAGGATTTAATATAGCGGTTAAAATCATCCCATTCCTTGTGGCTATTTTGGTAGCCGTTGGTGTTTTCAGAGCATCCGGTACTATGGATTTTCTTTTAGAAGGAGTGCGTGCTTTTTGTGTCTTTATTGGTATGGATACGCGCTTTGTGGATGCCTTACCCACCGCCTTTATGAAACCTTTAAGTGGTGGTGCTGCCAGGGGTATGATGGTGGATGCAATAAATGCCTTTGGAGTGGACTCATTTGCCGCCAGAGCAGCCAGTACTATACAGGGCTCAACCGACACTACTTTTTATGTATTAGCCGTGTATTTTGGTTCGGTAGGCATTAAACGAACACGGCACGCGCTTACCTGCGGTTTAATAGCCGATTTTGCCGGCATAATTGCTTCGATAATGTTGGCTTATTTGTTTTTTGGTTAGTGAGATTGGGCTTCTTCCAATAGTCAAAGAATACTTAGATTATTATTCCTTTATAGATATTCTGATGCAGTATTGACGAACTGTAAAATTTCTTTGATAAAATGAGATTCACGAAAGGTTACATTGAAGTATTTTTATTGCTGAATTAATCAAGCCTCTTATGAATACTACAGACTATTTCAAATTACAAACCAAGAAAGACATTTTGTACCTAAAACTTAAGAATCGCTGGAATAATCAAGTCGCTGAAGTTATTGGGGATACATTTAAAAGACAATATGCCGCGGCTGTAGATGGTTTTAATGGTCAACCTTTTTACTCATTGATTGAAATGGCACCTGAGTTTAAACCAGTCGATTCGAAAGTGAAAGAATTGATGAGTTTCGGAATGAAATATTCCAATACACATAACCTTGTGCGATCGGTTCAAATAATGCCTGATGCATTGCAACGATTGGGTTTGCAAGACGCAGCTCAAAATGCCAATCACAACGAATATAGAATTGTTGTTGACTCATTGGAGGAGGGGTTGAAAAAGATTGAGGAGTTAAAAGGAGTTTAGTATAGTTCAACAAGCCTAAATGATGAAAGGCTTACGGAAGGTGACTTTAATAAGAATGTCGTAAAGCGATTGCAGCGGATATCTTTATATATTTGATTGCACTAATTGTCGTGTTTCTAACCTCATACAACAATGAAATATCATCTTTTACTGTTTGTGTTGATTTATTCTTTTTGTTATGCTAATGCACAGGATGAATCAACGAATCGCCTTAAAATTATAGACTTCCATGTTGGCCCAAGTTTTAGCAATTTTATCAATACCGAGGCCCCACATAAAAGTTTTTTGATGCTTTCGGAGGATGAATATATTTTAACATCAGATCCTGAATCGACTTTTCAGAATTATGATGCCAGCATTACAAAAGATATCCGGTATAGCATCTCTTTAGGCCTTGGTTTCGAATATAGCTTAAAAAAGAATTGGAGTGTTTATGCATCTTTTAATTATGAGGGAAAAGGCATTAACCTGGATGATTCGAATTCTCAATATGAAGAACATCATTACGAGAGTGAATCGCAGGAATATACCATCCAGGAAATGACTTCGGAAAAAACCAAGGTAAAGCTATCCAATAACTATCTGACGATGCCCGTTCTAATGAGAAAGTACTTTACTGATAAGCAAACTTTTTATCTGCAAGGAGGTATGTACCTTGCATACTTATTGAAGTCGGAAGGTAATATCTCTCTTCAAAAAGCAGAACAAACTTCGTTTTTACAATATAACGGATTCGGAAGTTTTAATGATGAAAATACGACTAGTTATTTTTCATCCTTTGATGTAACAATTGATGATAAGGATAAGGTACACACTGCGAAATTTGATTTTGGTCTTTCGTTTGGAACTGGCTTGAGATTGCCGCTAAACGATCAGCTATACTTTAAAGCCGACCTACTTTTTAACTTTGGGTTAAAATCCATTGATAGCTTGAATAATAATGAGTATGCAGAAAAGGATTTTCCTTCTTCAAGCGGATATTCTACAGCATTTCAGTCAAAAAACTATTATGGGCTTAATTCTAAAGCTAAAAATATCAATAGTGTATTAACTGTTGGAGTTGGGATTAAATTGTAAAGGTTTCTGGTAAGCAAAGTATCATTATTAGCTATTGCCGCAAGCTTCTTCGACATCGCCGCGCTCTGCGGCAGTATAGAATAATGATTCAGCAATAAAGAATAATCGTTCGGCGATACAGCCGCAAGACAATTCCGTGTCGCCGAGGGCTTCGGCAGAAGGGAATATTTATTCTCAGGTGTAGCCGCAAGTCTCTTCGACGTTGCCGCGCTTTGCGGCGGTATGGAATAATGATTCTGCGATAGAGAATAATCGTCCGGCGATACAGCCGCAAAGCAATTCTGTGTCGCCGAAGGCTTCGGCTAAAGGGAATAATTGTTCTTCGGTAGCCACAAAGCTATTATATATGGAAGGATTAAAAAAAGCACTGCCGAAACTCAGTGCTTTTATAGGATTAGTTGCGGAACTTCCGCATCTTTTTAACAATTTCACTGTCCTTGCCTAGGATACCAGAAATCAGGTCAGCAGCATCTGATGCTGCTTTATAGGCAATATCCAATTTTTCATTGGCTAACTTGGTGGCATCTTTGGCTGCAGCCTGTGCTTTTTGCTGCTGCAGTTCGGCCTGGTCGCAAGCCGTCTTGTTTTCACTTAATTCTGTAATTTTTGCATCGGCTGTATAGCCTTTTGTTGCTAATGTTTCTTTTTCATCGTTTAATAGTTCGATCATTTGTGTAACAAAGTCTCTTTTTTTCGATTCGTTCATCATTTCTTAGGATTTAATGGTGAATAATTTTTCTTTAGTGTTTCGGATGTACTATTAAGAAAGTAATTATTATCGAAAGTACAAAGAGAATTATAAAACTTAATTCAAGTATCCACTGATTTAAGTTATTTATGATACCCTACAACAGTTCAATCTAAAATTGTTAATAACTTTTTGCATCCCTTTTGTGCAGCGGACTTCGGTGTGTACTAGCAGATTGTATCAAATGAAATATTATTGATGAATCGAGAATTATTGGTTAGTTTCGGATATTTTACAAAATGGGAGATTATATTTTAGTTATATGTACCTATTTAAAATGGAACCAAATCTTTTGTAGCCTAACAATCGAAAATCTAATTAATAATTAAATATTTGAAATGAAATTAAGTGTATTATTCTGTTTTTTAACTTGCTCTTTAGCTGTAATGGCGCAATATGATGTGCCAAAAAAGGAGTATTGTGATGAATTAAAAAATCGAACTCTTGCCATTGAGTTACTCGAAGGAAATAGTGAAACTGTAACCAACCTTAATAAAACTCTTAAAGAGGTTTTTACAGATGAGTGGAAATGGTCGGGGATTGAGTTTTTAAGTAAGAGCGAGATAGATAATATTCTGGACTCAAAAAATACAAATTACTTTGTGCTTCGTCAATCAAGCACTGCCAAAGAGGATATTAGACGAGGATATATCGATAAGTATGGACGACGAAGTAATGTTGGTATTGGAAGTTCGTATTCATATGTAGCATTTTCTTTTGCTTATTATGATTTCAACTTGTTAATGCCTACGAATAAAAAGCCAATAAAAGTAATGGATGTTGGTTTAGCTAATGGGGACCTTGCCAGGATTGATTTTTTGTATGTAGCACAACAGTTGAACAGGCATATTAAGGCTTCAATCGATGAGGTAGGAATGAAAGAGTTCTATAATATAGAGCGTAATATTGAGGCATGTAAAAATAAGAAGATTATCATCTTACAGGATTTTATTAAAGGGAAAGAAAGAGCAAAAATTGGCAACTACTACAAAGGTGAATATGAGCTTGTTGATTATAATGCCTATCAGGATGTTATCTTAAAACAAACTCCAGGTAATGCTTACGTTAAAATAATTTGGTCAAATCAGCATAAGCTTTATGTATGGGTTGTTGCTGATGCTGAAACGGGAGAAACCTTGTCGTTATTATCATTCGGAGGTGTTAAGTTCGGGCACAATCACAAAGCCAATGATATCATTAAGGTGAAGCACTTTCAATATATTGATTTTAAAAAAGGACAAAAATTTAATGATAAATACAACTAATAGTAAATAGATTGTATTTTAAACAAAAAAGCCACCTCAAGGTGGCTTTCCTATATTTTGATACTCAATTCTTTTTCTACTTCTGCAACGCCTCTGCTCCTCCAACAATTTCTAAAATTTCAGTGGTAATAGCTCCTTGACGGGCTTTATTGTATTGAAGTTGCAATTCACCTAGCATTTCAGTGGCATTATCTGTTGCCTTGTGCATCGATGTCATACGAGCTCCGTGTTCCGATGCCAATGATTCCAAAATAACGCGGTAAAACATGGTTTTAAGTGCATCAGGTATTACCGTTTTGATAAAGGTTGTTACATCTGGCTCAATAATGTAATCTGTTGGAATAATACTTGCCTCTTCTGCACTGGGAAGTTCCATTGGCAGAAATTGCTCAGAGCGAATGATCTGCACAGCAGCATTTTTGTATTCATTATAAACCAACACCACCTTATCATAGGTTTTGCTGCGGAATGCTTCCATTAACTCCGCTGCTATTTCAATTACATTTTCAAAACTGGTTTCTGAATACACATCGTTAAAATCCTTTGTTACATTTAAGCCACGTAACTTAAGGATTTTCTGAGCCTGCTTACCAACAGCAAAGATGTCAACATTACCGGCATCATTTTGCTGTTTGAAATTAACCTTACAAAGCTTTTCTACCTCCTTAATCACATTGGCATTAAATGCCCCGCAAAGTCCACGATTTGATGAAACAGGTACGATCAGAATTTTATTGGGTTCGCGTACCTCAGACCAATCCAACTCAAACCCTTCTTCCAATGAGCCGGATAGTTTAAATATAATACCAGCCAGCCTGTCTACATAAGGGCGAATGTAAGAAATATCATCCTGCGCCTTTTTAAATTTAGCAGCCGACACCATTTTCATGGCACTGGTTACCTGCCGGGTGGTTTTTACCGAATTAATGCGAATACGTATGTCCTTTAAACTTGGCATAAGCTATTATTCTTCGGTTAAGTATTTGTGAGCAGCTTCGCTGGCAAGAGATTTCAACTTAGCAGTGATTTCATCGTTATATGCACCCTTTTTAATTTCAGTTAATAAATCAGGGTGACTGATCTGCAGATTTTCAATAAATTCTTTTTGCCACTCTTTAACCTTGTCGGCAGGTACATCCTTCAAAAGACCTTGTGTACCACAGTAGATTAATGCTACTTGTTCTTCAACTTTTACAGGCTGATATTGTGGCTGCTTTAATAGTTCTACGTTCTTACGTCCCTTATCAAGCACCAGCATGGTTGCCGGATCAAGATCAGAACCGAACTTGGCAAAAGCTTCCAGTTCGCGATATTGTGCCTGGTCAAGCTTTAAAGTACCGGCCACCTTTTTCATTGGCTTGATTTGTGCACTACCGCCTACACGAGATACTGAGATACCTACGTTGATTGCCGGACGAACACCTGAGTTAAATAGGTCACTCTCCAGGAATATCTGTCCATCGGTAATTGAAATTACGTTTGTAGGAATATATGCAGATACATCACCAGCCTGTGTTTCAATAATCGGCAAAGCAGTTAAAGACCCTCCACCTTTTACTTTAGAACGAAGTGAATCTGGCAAATCATTCATCTGGGAAGCAATCTCATCTGATTCGATGATTTTGGCAGCGCGTTCTAATAAACGGCTATGCAAATAAAATACATCACCCGGATAGGCCTCCCGACCCGGTGGACGACGTAATAACAAACTCACCTCACGATAGGAAACTGCCTGTTTTGATAAATCATCGTAGATAATTAAAGCTGAACGACCTGTATCACGGAAATACTCACCGATTGCTGTTCCTGAGAATGGTGCGTAAAACTGCATAGCTGATGGATCAGCAGCAGGAGCAGATACAACAGTAGTATACTCCATTGCTCCATGTTTCTCAAGCGTATTTACGATTTGAGCAACCGTACTTCCTTTTTGACCTACAGCCACATAAATACAATAAACAGGTTCGCCATCATCGTAGAATGATCGCTGATTAATGATTGTATCAATAGCAATAGCTGTTTTACCAGTCTGTCGGTCACCAATAATTAACTCACGCTGACCACGGCCAATAGGCGTCATGGCGTCGACAGCTAAAAGACCTGTTTGTAAAGGCTCCTTTACCGGCTGACGATAAATTACCTGCGGAGCTTTACGTTCCAAAGGCATCTCAAAGGTTTCGCCCTGAATCGGACCTTTACCATCAATTGGTTCACCAATGGCATTGATGACACGGCCAACCATGCCTTCGCCAACATTGATAGAAGCAATACGCCCGGTTCGTTTCACTAAATCGCCTTCTTTAACAGCTTGTGATGAGCCAAATAGCACAACCCCAACATTGTCCTGTTCAAGGTTAAGTACTACACCCATACATGAATCCAACTCAACCAATTCGTTGGCCTTAACATTGGTGAGTCCAAAAACACGGGCAATACCATCACCCACCTGTAAAACAGTTCCTACTTCTTCCAGGTCAGTTGACGTTTGGAAGCCTGCAATCTGTTTTTTTAATAAATCCGATACTTCAGCCGGTTTTATCGTGTCCATCCGAAATCAATTTAGTACGTTTAACTAAGCAATTGCTTTTTAATTTGTTTCAACTTTGAGCTCATACTGGCATCGGCCATTTTACCATCTACTTTCAGAATAAAACCTCCCAGTAGTTCAGGCTTGACCTTAACTGTCAGCTCAATTGGTGCTTTAAACTGATCTTGCAGAAATTGGTCAAGAATAGCCTGCTGCTTGGCATCAAATTCTACTGCAGTAAATACAGTAACCTCTTTAATGCCCTTTTCATTCTTATACAGCCAGATAAAGCGTCTGTTGATATCTTCAAGCAGAACTTCACGGTTGTTGGCAATCAATAAATCAACCAGATTTAAAGTGTTGTTAGCAACCTTACCTTCCAATACAGAATGAAATGCTTGCTTTTTCTGTGCAGGTTTCAATACCGGACTAGTGAGTAATTCTGTAAATCCTTCAGCTTCCTTGCAATAGGATTGTAACAAATTCACATCCTCGTAAATGCGCTCTAACTCTTGCGTTTCGGTTGCAAGTTTAAAGAGTGCTTTGGCATACCTGTCTGCTATCAAACTTCTGTTCATTCTCGTGTATTAGAATGGTGTTCTATTTGTTAGTAGTCGAAGAACGACTACCAAAATTATCGCATATTAGTCGTGCTCCGACTAATTATTAATTAAAATTCACTTCCTGCAGATATTTGTCAATAATTGCTTGTTGCTTATCTGTTGTCTGAAGTTCTTCTTCCAACAGTTTACCGGCAATATCAACAGAGAATTCTGCAACTTTTTCTTTCAATTGAAGGATGGCCTCATTCTTTTCACGCTCAATTTGCAGGCGGGCAGATGCAATAATTTTATCTGCTTCCTCCTGAGCCTTGTTTTTGGCATCATCCAGCATTGATTGTTTTAATTCCCGAGCTTGCTTGATCAGTGTATCACGCTCAGCCTTGGCTTCGTTCACTATCTGAACTTTTGTGGCATTTAAATCTTCCACTTCTGCTTTGGCTTTTTCGGCGGCTGCCAGTGCATACTCTATCGTCTCTTCTCGAGATTTAACCGCATGCAATATTGGTTTCCAGGCGTAACGCTTTAATATGAAAACCAGCAGGCCAAACGTAAGGGCTGACCAAAAGACTAAACCGGGATCTGGTGTTAACAATCCCATAATCGTTTAGTTTTATCCTTTCATCAAAGCAACTACAATCGCAAATAGTGCAGCACCTTCAATAAGCGCAGCAGCAATAATCATTGCAGTCTGAATTTTAGAACTAATTTCTGGCTGACGTCCCATCGCTTCCATAGCGCTTTGAGCAATTCGACCAATTCCATATCCGGCTCCGATAATGATTAAGCCTAAACCGATTGTGGTTAATGATAAACCTTCCATTGTATTACGTTTAAAAATATTAACTATTAATGTTCTTCACTGTGTACAGCCATACCAATAAATAAGGCTGATAATAAGGTAAATATATAAGCTTGCAATACTGCAACCAATAATTCCAACATAAACATCATCAATGCCATCAGTAATGAAACCGGCGCAATTGCGATAGACTTCATAACAAATATCAATGAGAATAAACTTAAGATAATGATGTGGCCTGCAGTGATGTTAGCCAACAGACGAATCATCAGGGCAAATGGTTTTGTAAACAGCCCGATAAATTCAATGACAGATAACAAAATACGAATGGGAACGGGAACTCCCGGCATCCAGAAGATATGCCCCCAATAGCTTTTTGTACCACTAAAGTTGGTAACAAAAAAGGTAATGAGCGCCAACACCATAGTTAGCGAAATATTACCAGTCAGATTGCTTCCTCCAGGAAAAAATGGGATTAATCCAATCAGGTTATTAATCCAGATGAAAAAGAAAAGGGTTAACAAAAAAGGAATGAAGCGATCGGCTTTGTGTTTGTCGATCTGTGCGTATGCAATATCGTCTCTTACAAATAATATTAAAGGCTCAACAAATGATTGAACTCCTTTGGGGGCTGAGGGAGGACCTCTGTAGCGTTTGGCGGCACTTGTGAATAACCATATTATAATAATAATGCTTAGCCACATGGATGCAACATTACGCGTTATGGAAAAGTCAATTGGCTTTGTGTTGATTACTTCATGATTATCATCGTATTCAATTGTTCCTTCTGCATCTGTTTTATATATTTTGCCATGATACAGTTTGTAATAGGTATCCCCTTTTTTTACCACTTCCTCACCATGATGAAAAGCTGAGGACATAAATACATGTATTCCGTTGTCGATTAAAATAACGGGTAACGGAAGTGTAATGTGCTTTTCTTTACCATCGCTTTTATAAGAAATAATGTGCCATTCGTGAGAATCTGCAATGTGGTGCATGATCATTTCCATTGGATCAAATTCTTTTTCGGAATCATCACCATGTTTATCGGCGGCAAAAGAGCTTTGTGAAAATGCCCAAAAGGCTATTAAGGCAAGAAGTAATCGTATATGTTGCATTAATTGTATATAGGCTGTTTTACTTGTCTTGTTTCATTACTCGAACTTTAAGCGTCAAATCGACGATTAATAGCGCGAAATAGTTCATTAAGAACAATAGTACTTCTCTTTTGTTTTCGGAAGCGCTTGGATTTAGAAAAAGAAATAAATATCCGAAAATGAAACACAGCTTTAATGTCATTAAAATCAAAAAGATAAAGCCTCCTTTTTCGCTGTGTTTTTTTTGTATTAAAACGAAAAGATAATAAAAAAGAAGGTAAACTCCGGTTAGAAAAAACAGCCCGGAATATACCTTTGATAATTCTATTTGTATCCACCAATTACATACCCAACAACCAATTGCCAGAAGAACTGAAATAAGTGGGTAATACAGTGATTTTAATATAACCTGAAATGCCGAATTACTTTTTAGCATTGGTGACTCCCGCTGATGGTTGAGTTACCTTCTCGTCCATTTTACAGGTTCCGGTGAAAATGGCGCCTGGTTCAATTGATAATTTGCTTGTTTGTACATCACCGTGAAGTTTGCTCGATGCTTTTAATGATAACAATTCACTAACTGTTAATTTTCCATCAAACGCGCCATAGATATCGCAATTGGTACATTTAACTTCACCTGTTACAGTGCCGTTTTGACCAATTAACACTTTACCTTTCGAAATGATGTTTCCTTCAATAGAGCCATCGATTTTGATATCTCCATTTGTTTCAATATCTCCCTTTATCTTTGTACCCGGACCAATCATGTTGGGTAACTTATTTTCAGGTTCGTAATTTTTAGCCATTTTCCTAATGTTAGTTGTAGTGAAAGCAAATATAGATAAATTATACTATAACATTTGTTAATTGGACACGAGGACTTTTAATTTTTGTAACTGACGTTCCTTATTCACCTGACGCAATTTACGTGCTGTACTTGTATAGTAAGTGTGACCGGATATAAACTCGTACTGAAGTTTATTCCATTCTTCCAGGCTCATTTTCCCATTATAAAGGTTTAGTTCTTTATAAAGGTTATCTGAAATGGATATGAAATCGGCTCGTCCCAGGTAATCGAGGTCAGCATCCTTCATTATTTTCTCAAGATAATTACGAGGCTGACTACCAACGCGTGTTACATTAATCAATTCAACTACCTGTTCAATCTGGTAACCTTCATAATAATATGTAGGCAGTACCTCCCTTGCAAAACTAACACTGTTATCCTCGTGGTTTTCATACTCCACAATGAAACCAACATCATGTAAAAGTGCAGCAGTCTTTAAGATTAATAAATCCTCTGAGCTAACATTTTCACCCCTGGCAATAATTTCAATTTGCGTTAATACATCCTGAGTGTGTTCTTTGTTGTGATAAAAAAGACCTTCCATTAGCTCAGTCTCAAGCTTTCTTAGAATAAAATTCTCAAGGTCGTCAAATCGAATGTGTTGTAGTTTAATGTTAAAATCTTTGTTGGGAAAAACTCCTGATTTATCCTTTGACAAGTGTGGTTTAATTCGTTTCACAAAGTACATGTCTGTTTCACCTTTGTATTTGACAGGCATTTTACCTCTGTAATCGCATTCAAAAAAGTCCTTAATCAATTCATAGGTGACGCCGGTAATATTAATCATACCGGGCATGCCTGAGCTTTCCATTCGGGATGCAATATTTACAGTGTCACCCCAAATATCAAAAGATACATTCTTGCGGCCAACCTCGCCTGAAATAACAGGTCCCGTGTGAATACCAATACGAAGTTCCCAAAAGCCTAACTCGCTATCCTGTTGTACCTTACTATCCTTCATGTATTTTTGCATCTCAAGTCCTGCTAACACTACTTCAATCGGATTTGTACGATTGATTGTTGGAATACCTCCGGCGCACATATACGCATCACCTATAGTTTTAATTTTTTCGATGTTATATTTTTCTACCACGCCATCCAGATAGAAGAAGAAGCGGTCTAATTCATCGATTAGTGTTTCAGGATTGATATGTTCAACAATTTTAGTAAAACCCTGAATGTCTGCGAAAAGAACGGTTACTTTCTGGTATTTCCGTGACCTGATACGTGCCTGAGCTTTGACTGATTGAGCATTTACGCCAACGGTTTTTTCACGTGCTTTCTGTTTTATTTTAAATGCTTTTCGAAATTCAGCTTCTATGTTCCGGGATATTTTCCGGATTCTTTGTCGGAAGAGAATAACGATTAAGCCAAAAGCCAGAAAGCTTATAAATACAATACTTGAAATATAAAACAGTGCATGATGCCAGAATGGTAAATCAATGAATATTGTTATTTCCTTTGTTTGTCCTGATTCTAACTCCAACAAGAACAGATACTCACCTTCCTTTAGATTGAAAAATGTTGCTGTGTTTTTATTTGACCAATCGCTCCAACCTTTGATTCCAGGAATGATGCGATAGCGATATAAAGCACTTTGGGTTGAATCAATATTCCAGAATAAGGAAAAGGATCTCGAATCAATTGTCTTTGAATTTTTATTAGATATTACCTCTTGATGAGTAGAGGTTTCCAATGTAAAAGTGATTTCTTTATTTTGTGCATTTGAGTTTTTGGCGAACAAAATCGTACAGGCTGCGTATACAACCGCGAGTAATAGATTTTTTTTGAAAAGTAATAGTGCAGATTTTGATATGTTGATTGCTCCCTTCGGCATAATGAATAGGTCTCGTCCCTTACTTGCAATTAGAATCAAAAGTACTATATTTATTCCGTTAATAAAGAACATTCAGTAGAGCTTTTTATGGACACATCAAAGAACACTATCCTAGTACCGTATGATTTTACCGAGGTGGCTGATAATGCAGTTCAGCATGCCATTAAGGTAGCCAATGAATTTGATGCTGATATTCACTTGTTACATATCGCAAAAAAAGAAGAGCAGATTCCTGGTTTGGAGGAACAGCTCAAGCGTCAAGCTCAACAAATCAAAGAAAAATGGAATGTATTGCCATCAAGCTCAGTTAAAGAAGGAACAATATTCAAAACAATTAATGCTGTTGTTGAGGAGTTGGACTGCCTTTTGGTTGTTATGGGAACACATGGCATGAAAGGATTACAGAAACTAACTGGCAGCTGGGCCTTAAAAGTAATTGTTGGGTCTAAGGTTCCATATCTTGTCGTTCAATCTGCTCCTAAAAGATCTGATTATCAAAAAATCGTTTTCCCAATTGATTATAAGGCTGAAAATAAGGAAAAACTTAAGTGGATTCAATTCTTATATCAGTTCTCAAAACCGAAAGTATATATTTATGCATCCGCTACCAAAGAGGGAATTATTGATAGTAGAACGAAAGCCAACGTGGTATTCTCTAAGAAATATTTGAACGAAAAGGGAATTGATTTCGAATTAGTGCTATCAGAGGGTGATGCATCTTTCTCTCAGGAAACTATTCAGTTCTCTGAAAAGATTGATGCCGATATGGTGTTGGTAATGACTACACGGGATATTGCCTTTCATGATTATGTGCTCGGTGCTTATGAACAATACATCATTGCTAATAGTGCCAAGATGCCAGTTTTGGTAATTAATCCGCGAACTGACTTGATGAAGTATGGTTATGGAGGATTTGGTTGATTTAGACAATTGAAAATATAGAGGCGACTTCAATTAAGGTCGCCTTTTTTATGTGATGTGTTTTTTTCAATCATTTAAAATACTTTTGTATACCATACGTTTAATAGTAAAATGAATTTAGATGAAACTGGTATTTGCAACAAATAACCTACACAAATTAGAGGAAATTAAGGCTATGCTTGATACTAATAAGATTGAGTTGATGAGCCTTGCCGACATTGATTGTACTGACGAAATTCCAGAAACAGGAGCAACGTTAGAGGCAAATGCCAGTCAAAAATCAGAATACATACACAAGAGGTATTCGATAAATTGCTTTGCTGATGATACCGGTTTGGAAATTGAAGCACTGAATGGAGAACCGGGCGTTTATTCGGCTCGATATGCCGGAACAGAGAAGGACGCTGAGGCCAATATGAATAAAGTTCTAGCGAAGATGAAAAGTGCTACTAACCGAAAAGCTAGGTTTCGGACAGTAATTTCATTGATAATTGACAACCATGAACATCAATTTGAAGGAGTTGTGGATGGGATTATTTTGGAACAAAAATCGGGACAAAAGGGGTTTGGATATGATCCGATATTCAAACCAGATGGTTTTGACAAGTCGTTTGCAGAAATGGACGCCGATTCGAAAAACAAGATAAGTCACCGCGGAAGAGCAGTTAATAAATTGATTGAGTTTTTAAAGTGAAATTTGTAAAGTTTCTTAGTGGGCATGACTATGTAAAAATTGCTTTTATAGTCATATTGGCCTATTGGCCTATTAGTTTTTTTATTGCCTCTGTTAAATGGGATGCAATGAATATTTCTATACCTTGGCGGTATTATATTGCTGGATCATTGAAAGGTTTTAATCTGCCTTTATGGTATCCTAATCAGAACTTAGGATTTGCACAATATATTGATCCACAGACATGGTATTGGCCATCGTGGTTATTAAGTATTTTTGGCTATACAAACTTAACATTTCATATAGAGTTTGTTTTTCACCTTGTTGTTGCAGCAATAGGTGTTTATCATTTTTCATTGTATAAAAATATCTCGCGAAGTTCAAGTATAACGGTTGCAATAGTCTATAGTTTATCAGGTTTTTTTATTGGTAATGCTCAGCATTTTGGGTGGATAGTAAGTGCTACATGGATACCTATAGTAATGCTGCACTTTATTAAGTTTATTAAAACATTC
The DNA here is from genome assembly GCF_982718395.1 of Carboxylicivirga sp. NCBI lineage: Bacteria > Pseudomonadati > Bacteroidota > Bacteroidia > Marinilabiliales > Marinilabiliaceae > Carboxylicivirga > Carboxylicivirga sp. Next base: position 16,789 of record NZ_CEXQWX010000027.1, on the reverse strand, counting down.
TCTTATAAAAACCTTGTAGGTACAAGTTTATCACTGTTTTTATTAACGACAGGTGGCTATTGGGGATTTGTAATAAGTGTTTATTATTCTTTGGTTATCGTTTTTTTATTTAGATTTTTATTCTTGGTAATTAATAAAAAAAGTAGTCTGTCAGAGATTGTACTACTAATTAAACGATCATTGCTTCTGGTTATTCTAAATGTGCTTACAACAAGTATTGTTCTTTACTCTACAATAACAAACATTGAATTGATTGAAAGAGGAAACTTGGAGATTGAACAACTTTTATATGGGTCACTTTTCCCTGTAGACTTTCTGTCTTTATTTGCACCAATTGCAACGTATGTAGAAAGCTTTGCCTTTTGGCAAGGCGATATTTCCTTAATAAATATATTTATTGGATCCTTTTCGGTTCTTATTATTGTTTATAGCTTATTTTTTAATACTCACTTGATTAGGTTACATTGGAAGCTTGTTCTGGTAATCGTTATTAGTTTTGTTTTGGCAATGGGTGAAACACTGCCGTTGAGGCGCCTGTTGGCATTATATGTTCCTCTGTTTGATTATTTTAGATTTCCATCTTTGTATCGGGCTTTTGCAATATTCGCCATTTGTTTGTTGTTAGGGCATTGTATTGATCAGATAAGATCTTGGAGGTTATTTTCACAGTATCTTATGTTGGTAGTAGCTTGTTATCTACTTACTGCAATTATGTTATTTGTCATGTATTTTGATGAATTGAGATTGTTTGTTGCTAAGCTATCGTTAAAACCAAGAGATATGCCACTTGAATTGTTATTTATTGTTCAATTATTAATTTCAATGGCATTTTTTCTAGGCTTTTTAATTATATATAAAAAATATCGATTTAAGGCGTCTGCCCTATTGAAGTTTTTTTTAATCGCGGAGGTTATTTTAGTAGCCCAATTAATGTTTCCTCATACTGTTGTTAGCATAAAGTCGAGTCCTGTTTCAATATATTCAAATATTAAAGAATTAGAGAACGCTTCCAAAAATTTACTACTTGATAAAATATCTTTAAATGAGGCAGAGAACTTGAGTAGAAAGAGTTTTGAGTATGGATTAAATAAAGCGACATATTTGGGTTTAGTTTCATATTGGGCATATACACCTTACCAATTTAAGAATTATACAGTTCTTGAGAATGATTCTATTATGGAAAAGATTAAAAGCATGCCACTCATATACCTTAGTGATAATAACGGGCCTATAAAGGCTGATTATTATAAGCTAAACACTACAGTTGAACCCAACAAATTTACATTTGTTATTGATAATAAATGTGATGAGTATCTGAAATTGAATCTTTCGCAAAATTATCATTTTGGATGGCATTGTTATGTAAATAAGGAAAAAGTAGATATTAATATGAGTAATATAAGTTTAATGAGCATTGATTTAGCTTCGGGAAGAAGCGAAGTTGAGTTTGTATTTAGACCAGATTATGTTCATATTCTATTTGTTTTATCTGTAATATGTTTCTTGTTTCAGTTGTATTTCTACCTTAAAATTAAAGATTAATGATTCGATTAATTTCTATTTTTTTTCTATTAAATATTTGCATTCAAAATTTGGTCGCTCAAATATGGAAAAATCATCAGGCAATGAATTCTGCAACATCCATTGCATCAGGTGAAAAAGAAGTTGTTGTTGGGACATCATCCGGTGTTTATGTGTATTCTTTCCTATCAGGTGACATGAATACATTCAATAAAGGATTGCCCTTAAATGATGAAGAAGTCACTTCCGTTGCTTATGCTGACGAATTTGGGTATTTTATTATTGGTTATGCATCAGGTAATATTGATTTATTAATTGATGACTCAATTTATAATGTGCCGGGGCTCTCATTATATCCTGCAGCAAGTTCAAAGCGAATCAATGATATTGAAGTGAAAGGTGTGTTTGCGTACTTATCATCTGATATAGGGTTAGTTAGATTTGATCTTGAAAAACAAGAGATAAGGGAAGTTTACCCAATTATAGATCAAAAAGCACTGTCAGTTAATGAGGCTATAGTATTCAATGATAAGATTTATGTTGCAAGTGATGTCGGCGTGTATTATGCAGATGAATTTCATTATAACCTTATTGACTCTAAGGCATGGGAGCAATTGCAACTGCCAGTAACACAAAGTGATGTTTATAATGCAATTGAGAATGTGGCAGACAGCTATTTTGTCGTTAATTGCCATGTTTCAAATGGAATTGATGTTACTTATAAAGTAAACGATACAGGTATATTAGAAATAAAGACAGATGTTGAGGATGTCTATAAGATTGTGTTTAATGAAAATATTTATATAATTGGAGACAACCAAATCAGACAATTTGATGAAAATTTTAACTTTAAAAATGCGTTAAATTCTTATAATACAGAGAGCGGTTTAATCAAAAATATATATCCTATTGATATATCCCTATCTAAGGAACAAGCTTTTATTAGTGATAGAAGGTATGGGCTAATTTGGAAAAATAAAATCGATAAAATTATCATGCCTGATAGACCAGAGTCTAGTTATAATATTCACATGTGTTATGATGAAATGTTGGTTGTCGCTACTGGGAGTTTTGAGGGAGCAACCCAAATACCAGCACACTGGAATTTATTTTCAGAGAACTGGAATACGGTCAGAACAGAATCAAAGGTGTATGATATTATTAAATCCGCTGTTGATAGAGATGATAAATCGACAATATATGGTGCTAGTTGGGGGTATGGACTTATAGAAATTGGCAATGAAGAAATTGTTTATAATGAAAAAAACAGTCCTCTTCGCAAATTTGATAATTATTTAATTTGGGTAGGAGGGCCTGCTCTGGATAGTGACAATAATTTATGGATGACAAATTCTTTGGTGGATAATCCGATCCATGTTAAGTTGAACGAACCGTATTCAAATCAGAGCGATTTTATCGGTGATTACCCCGGCTGGTTAACACTTGATTATCCAGGTATTGTTACAAATATAGATGGATCTGAAGGTAATTTTCTTCCTGATATCTTTATTGATAGTCGGGACTATAAGTGGATAAATGTAGCCAATAATGGACTATTTATTTTTCATACAAATAACACACTCTTTAATTACAAAGATGATCAATATCGAGGACCATTAGCAAATACCATCGATAAAGATCCTCGTAATAAAGGACAGCTTCGGTTATGGGATGAAAACCGCAAAATTATTACTAATGTGGTGCTAAGTATAACAGAAGATAAATACGGTCACATCTGGTTAGGAACTGATGTTGGGGTTTTGGTTTATTATCGACCTTGGGCAATTTTTGATGAAGAATACCCCGTTGCCAGCCGAATAAAAGTTCCTCGAAATGATGGTAGCAATCTGGCTGATTTTTTATTAGAAGGAGAGCTCGTTACTTGCATTGAAGTAGATGGTGCAAATCGTAAATGGATAGGTACAAAGCACTCTGGATTGTATCTGGTTTCAGAAGATGGATTAAAGACATACCAATCCTTTAATGTGGAAAATAGTCCTTTACCCTCTAACCATATAACAAGTATTGCTATATCACCAAATTCGGGAGAGGTATTTATTGGTACTGAGAATGGAATAGTGTCATATAAAGCCAAAGCGACAGAAGGTTCAGATGCATTTAGTAAAGTTTATGCATATCCTAACCCGGTTCGGGAGGATTATAATGGTGAAATTACGATAACAGGTCTTGTGCAAAATAGTATCGTCAAAATAACTTCGGTTAGTGGTAAATTAGTACATGAAACAACCTCGCTTGGTGGTAATGCATATTGGGACGGAACAAACTTAACTGGTGAAAAGGTTAAAACAGGAGTGTATTTAGTTTATGTTAGTTCAACAGATGGTACACAATCGGCAGTAACTAAGATTTTAATCATTCGGTAGAAAGGTGTCTTTTTTTTTGCCCATTTAGCCTTTCAAAACTAGTTTTGTAATTGTGTTTTATGCACACGTTACATTTATTTTTAACCGAACAGCATTTAAAAATGAAGAAAGGTTGGGTTGTACTTACCATTGCAATTAGCTGCGCATTACTGGTATATGTATTTTTTCAGATTAATAGAATAAAGAGTTACAACAATGAGCACGCCTTGGGTGTGATTCCATCAGGTGCCGCAATTATTCTGAAAGCAGATAATTTCAATAGCCTTTATAATGCCTTCTTTAAGACGATTGATTATCAAGAGGCTATTAACAATGCTCATATGTTTCGGAGTGTTGGAGATGAACTGAAAATGCTCGATTCTATTAAAACTTCAGAGGGTGAGCTAATATCATCTGCGTTAAAAGATTTTCCGTTCTATTGTTCATTTCACTCTCAAGGAAAGGAAAGGGTTAGCAGATTGTGTGTGTTTGAGATACCCAATCGTCGAATTGAATCAAAAATAGAAAGATCTGTTAAGTATTTATCAGAACTCGGATTTCATGTAAGTGATCGTAAATATAACTCTAAGACTATTTATAAAATTAGCCAAGGCAATTCGCATCAGTATTTGTGCCTAGATAATGGAATTCTGTTACTAAGTCAATCTAATTTACTTATTGAATCGTCTATCAGGCAGCAACAAACACCTGATAATTGGATTGATAATGATGATTTTCAGCAAGTTTATAAAACCATTGGGGCAGGTTCAGAAATAAACTTGTTTGTCAATTTTGAGTATCTGCCGCCAGTTTTAAAACCTATCACGAGCAAGAACGAATGGAAGAAAGCAGAGATGCTCAAATACCAGAGTAATTGGGCTGAAATGGATGTTGATATTTCAGAAAATGCTTTGTTATTTAATGGTTTTTTAAGTACCAATAATAACGGAATTATAAGCCAAATGCTGATTAATGAACAGCCTCAAAGGGCTCAGATGCATAAGGTACTGCCAAGTAATACGAGAGCCTATATTTCTTATTCTCTGTCAGGAGGAGATGAAATGAAAAAGCGCCTCGATAAATATCTTAAGGAAAATAATCTTGAATCAGCACATCAACAGCGAGTAAGTAAGATCCGGAAACAATACGGGAGCGACGTAGAATCAAAATTATTTGATCTGATCACCGGAGATCTGGCTTTAGCTTACACAGATTATAATCATTTGCAACCAGATGCTAATGGATTTCTAATTTTAAAACTTAAAAGCTCTTCTGAAGGAAAAGAAACCATTCTTGAAATGTTGAAAAGAAATAATGGCGCATCAGGTGCTCCTAGGATTGTCAAAGAATATAAACCGGATGAAGGAGTTGGGTTTAAAATATATGAAGGTTTTGAACATGACTTGTTAATGAACAGTTTGAATTCGATGTTCCCTAAAGTTCCACAAAAATATCTGGCATTTTATGAGGATAATCTGATATTCGCTGATGCAACAGTATTAATCGAACAGTTTATTTATGACAATATCTTAAATAAGACACTGGGAAATGATAAGACGCACCAGATGTTTTTGAGTCATTTTTCGAGTCGTGAAAATGCTTTTGCGTTTTGTGAAACTGCACACTGGGCTTCTTTGTTAGGTTCCTATTTTAAGCCATTATTTACAGATTTATCAGAAGGACAAAAGGAAGCACTTAATAGTTTTTATGGATTAGGTATTCAGCTTAGCGGAACTGGTAAAATGATCTACACTACATCATTTCTGCAATATATGCCAAAACGAGAGTCCGAACCTCGTACAATCTGGCAGAGCTTGCTCGATACTACAGTTTATTCTAAACCGGCTTTGGTTAAGAATCACTATACGAAAGAACGCGAAGTAGTTGTGCAGGATAATGCAAATAATCTCTACCTGCTAAATAATAGTGGTCGTGTGCTATGGAAGAAACCATTGGATAGTCCGTTGATGAGTGAAGTAGTCCAAATTGATTATTACAGAAATAACAAGCTTCAGTATTTATTCAATACTGCACAAAGGATTTACCTTTTAGACAGAAATGGTAATCACGTTGCCAACTTTCCTGTTAAGCTACCATCAAAAGCAACAAATGGAATGGCCGTGTTCGACTATGACAACAACCGTAAGTATAGATTTTTTATTGCTTGCGAAAATAGGCATGTGTACTTATACAATGACAAAGGAAACATAGTTTCTGGATGGAAGTTTGGAAAGACAGATGGAAAAGTGACTTTGCCAATTCAACACTTTAGATCAAATAATAAAGACTACATCGCCTTTGCAGATGAAAAGCAAAATTATATCTGCGACCGTCGCGGAAACATTCGTGTTAAACTCAATAAACAGTTTGAACGAAATGCTAAATCTCCTTATTTTTTGTTGAATAAGAATCAAAGTGGAGATTGCCTTGTCACATCCTGTTCTGAAGGACTATTGAAGAAAATTGATTTAAATAGTGGCCATGTTTCTAGTTCAGATGAACTGCTTGTAGAGGGAGCACATGCTTTTGAAGTATGTAATGCAGGCACTCAGTTATGTTACCTGACTTCCGAGCCGCATCGCGTCGTTTGTCAGACTGTGGCAGGTAAAAAGCTATTTGATAAAGAATTTGATAATGAGATTAACCTGGATATTGATAGGTATCAATTTTCTGCTCAGAATATAAAATTTGGAATATCTGAAAAAGACGCAGGTAGTATTTATCTTCTTAATAGCGATGGAAGAACTTACAAGGGATTCCCATTAAAGGGGAATTCGCGATTTAGTATTGGATTTTTAAAGTCCTCAGCTTCGAGGTTTAATTTGATAGTTGGAGGCACCGAAAATTATATCTACAATTATCAGGTTGATTAATCTTGATGCGATGAAAAAAATAAAATTAGGAGTCCTTGGTGTTTCAAATCACTTTATCAAAAGAATTGTCCTGCCTTTAAAAGAACAGGAAGACATTGAGTTGAAAGCAATAGCATCGCGCTGCAGTGCCAAAGCATCAGATTGTGCTTACAGATTCGAAGTTCCAAAATCATTTAAGGATTATCAAAGCTTATTAAATAATGAGGAAATTGATGCAGTTTATATCCCTTTACCCAATCATCTACATGCCGAATGGATCAAAAAAGCAGCGTCAGCAGGTAAGCATGTTTTATGCGAAAAACCCTTGTGCTTAAATGCCGATGAGGTAGAAGAGGTTATAGAGCATTGCCAAAAAAATAATGTGGTTTTGATGGAGGCTTTCATGTATAAGCATCATCCACAATGGATCAAAGTACGTGATATTGTCCGAACAAACAATATTGGGACCATCCGATACATCAATACCTCATTTTCTTATAATAATCCAACTGCAACAAATATTCGAAACATTAAAGAGTATGGTGGTGGCGGAATGCGTGATATCGGGTGCTATGCTATTTCAGTTGCCCGATTCTTATTAGAGAAGGAGCCTAAACAAGTGATAGGATTGTTGGATTATCATTCTGAATTTGGTACAGATATTTTATCAACCGCAATACTTGATTTTGGAAAAGCACGAGCCACCTTTAATGTGTCAACTTCAGCCAATGCCTTTCAAAAAGTGGATATAGTTGGTTCAGCGGGACGCATTACAGTTCATCTTCCATTTAACACCTATACTGATGTAATAGCCCGGGTAACTGTTGATACGGCAATTGGTGAGCGCGAGATTCATTTTAAACCTAAAGATCAGTATGGTATGATGTTGGCTGATTTTGCAAGAATGATTAGAAGCGAGGAATCTGTTTCAAAGGAAGAAGAAGACGCTTATTTAAATCAAAAAGTAATTGATGCAGTCATAAAATCAGCTGATTCAGGTATTTGGGAGCCGGTTAATTAGTTGTTTTTCACATTTTTTAAACAACTTTGGCATGAATAATGCGTAACACCAATGATTCTATATTGTGGGTGATATGAGAAAACGCATTAATTATAATATTCTTGAGTTAACCAGTCGTACTCAGTTTGTTCCGGCAAAAGGGTATAATGAGAAGATCGAATTACTTCAGATCAGAAAGAATTCAGATTACGATTATCCGGTACCTTTTGAAAATCAGTTAAAGAAGGATTGGTGGAATAACTTATCTCTAAACAGAGATATTCTTGGCAACTTTCTGGCATATCCTGAGGTGCATTTCTTTATTGCCCTCTATAATGGAAATATCATTGGATCATTTGATATGATTGTATTGCCTGATCGACAAGTTGAAATCAAGAATTTTGGGATAACCGATGATTCATTTGACTTTGACATACGGGCCATGTTTTTGTCAAAGGCCGTAGATTATTGTTTTCAGTATGATCCCAAACGCATTTTTTTTCAAGCAAATGAGTTTGATAAAATGTCTGCTATCTCCAACTACTTATCTCAAGGTTTTAGTATTAGTACTCATAATGGGGAAATTGATGCCTCAAAAAGCAATAAAGAGCAAACAAAACTGCAATCCAATTTTCTTTTGAACCTCAACTAAATAAAGTATTATATTAGAAATAATACTAGCTGCACCTATTATTAAGGGATGCTATTAATCATCTCAAATTACCCATTAGTTCTGCACAATTGTCGATTAACGTAAATTATCACAACAAATCTGATATTTTTCCGTACTAGCACAGACGTGAGGCGAAAGAATTATTTATATCTTGGTCATCGCGTAATGATTGGTTAGTTACTAATCAATCATTAAGATGCAATTTCATTATGGGAACGAACAATTAGTTTACGTTGTTCTTCCTATTTTTGCATTTTTATTTGTAGTTGAATAAAGATTAGAAGTAGTAAGTCTAACACACTTCAGAGTATGGATAATAATAAAGAAAATCATGGTTTTCTGGACTTTGCTTATCAGATGTATAAGACGATGAAAACCAATGAAATTAATTTGGTTTATGAAGGTGAAGTAACACAGGAAATAACAAAAACATTTACCTCAATTACGGAAAAAAGCCTTGAAAAAAGCCAGGAATCAAATTCGGTTCAGAGAAAAGTATTTAATGTGATGGTTGAATGTCTCCAGAACATTAGTAAACATGCCGATTCGTTAGATAATGATGAGGAGGAACGCCGCGGAATTGTTATGGTGAGTCATGGTGAAAGCAGCTATAACATTATTACAGGTAATGTTATTAAAAATGAGAAAATTCCTGAATTGAAATCAAATCTTGAACAAGTCAACAGCCTTGATAAGAAAGGACTTAGCGAATTGTATAAAAAGCAAATGCGCGAAGGTAGAATATCCGAAAAGGGTGGTGCCGGTTTAGGCTTCATTGATATTGCAAAAAAGACAGGTAGCCAACTAACCTACGAATTTAAGCGTCTGAATGACGAAGTGAGCTTTTTTATCCTAACATCAACTATTAAACGAAATTAATCTGATAATATAATGGAAGTAATCAATATTGTGGGAACTGATGATACCCCTAATGTAATTCTCGATAAAGGCAACTCTAAGTTCGAAATATCAGGACGCTCTCTTCCTGAGGATGTAAATATGTTCTATGAACCAATATTGGAGTGGATTGATACATATGCTGAGGAACCGGTTGGAAAAACAGAGTTTCATTTCAAATTAGAATACTTCAATACTGCTTCATCAAAAGTAATTCTGGATATACTTTTAAAATTTGAAGAGATAGTTGAAAATGATAATGATGTCGTGATTAAATGGCATTATCACGAGGAGGAAGAAGACATGTTAGAAGCGGGTGAAGAATATGCCGACATCGTTGAAATTCCTTTTGATTATATATCATATACCGACTAGTAAAAACATATCGAGAATTAGAGTATGAGTGAAGAGATTCTGAAAGCACTGATGCAGTTGTTTGGTCTGATTGCTAAACAAGATGGGGGTGTTGAGGTGAATGAGACTGAGTATGTGCGAACTTTTCTGGAGCAACAACTAAATGCTGAGGCAGTAGAAGAATACTATTCGCTCTTTCTTAAATTTTCAAAAGATTCAAAGCTCGGAAAAGAGACGGAGGGGAAAGTTAAGCTGACATCAATGAAGGATTCCGTAAAGATTCTCGGGATCTGTAAGAAGATTAATAAAAAGCTTAACAAGGAGCAGAAGGTCGTTGTATTACTGCGATTGTATGAGTTGGTTAATGCCGATCATAAATTCACCGAGCAACGCATGGCTATCATCAATACAGTGGCCGATGTATTTAAGTTGCCTAAAGAAGAGATTGAGGCTATTGAAACTTATACAGTAAACAATGAATTGACAAAGCTTGATCTTGATGATGTGTTGGTGGTTAACCACATCGATCCTAAGCATAAGAATGCTAAACATATTCAATCGGGTGAATTGGATGGTGAGGTGTTAATACTTAGGGTTAAGAGTGCAGGCCTGTATTTCGTAAGGTATACTGGGAAGCAGGATATATTCCTGAATGGCTTATTAGTTAATAATCGTCGTATTTATCTTTTCCCCAAGGGAAGTTTTGTAAAATTACCCAAAGGGCAACCAGTTTATTATACCGATGTTGTATCGCACTTTATGTCCGATTCAGCAGTTTCAAAAATCTCTTACGAAGTCAAGAATGTAGGTTTTCAGTTTAAAACTGGTGGCATTGGTTTACGTGATGTTAATATTGCAGAGGAGCAGGGTAAGCTCATTGGCATAATGGGAGCAAGTGGTGCTGGAAAAACCACACTTCTAAATGTGCTCTGTGGAAATGAAACCCCGACAACGGGTGAAGTTTTAATCAATAGCTACAATCCTCATCATGAGCGGGATAAGGTTGAAGGTGTTATTGGTTACATTCCTCAGGATGATCTGTTAATTGAGGAATTAACAGTCTATGAGAATCTTTATTACAATGCTAAGCTATGTTTTAAGGATAAAGGAGAAGCTGAGATTGAAGAGATGGTGAACAACACCCTCATGAGTCTTGGTTTGTATGAACGCAGAAACCTGAAAGTTGGATCAGCACTCAACAAGATGATTAGTGGTGGACAGCGAAAACGACTTAATATTGCCTTAGAACTAATACGTGAGCCTGGAATTCTGTTTGTCGATGAACCAACTTCAGGCTTGTCTTCTCGTGATTCGGAGAACGTGATGAACTTGTTGCGTGAATTGGCACTGAAGGGGAAGCTGATTTTTGTAGTAATTCACCAGCCATCATCAGACATCTATAAGATGTTTGACAAGATGTATATACTTGATACAGGAGGTTATCCTGTTTATTACGGTAATCCAAGTGAATCACTTATTTATTTTAAACGGTTAGATGCTCAGATAAACAGTGATCAGGGAGAATGTGCCACTTGTGGTAATCTTAATCCTGAGCTGATCTTTAATATTATCGATGCCAATGTGATTGATGAGTATGGAAACTATACCAATAAACGGAAAACATCGCCTGAAGAATGGCACGACCATTACAAAGAAAATATAGAACTGCCTAAAGTAGAGCAAGTCAACTCTACACCTCCAAAATCATTAAATATACCATCGTGGTTTAAGCAGTTTTTTATTTACACTCTACGCGATTTTAAATCTAAAATCAGTAATAAGCAATACATCTTGCTTAACCTGCTCGAAACACCATTTCTGGGTTTTGTTCTGGCCTATCTTATTCGCTATATTGTTGATCCGGAATCGGATACCTATGTATTTCGTGAGAATGAAAATATAGCGCCCTTCGTTTTTATGGGCATTATCGTGGCTTTGTTTTTTGGCCTTATTGTTAGTGCCGAAGAGATTTTTAAAGATGCAAAAATACTTAAGCGCGAGAAATTTCTGAATCTCAGTCGTTCGAGCTATCTGGCATCTAAAATATTGATACTGTTTACGCTCTCAGCTATTCAAATGATATCGTTTGTGCTGGTATCTAATGGTATACTCGGTATTAAAGGCCTAAACTTTGAGTTTTGGTTAGCTTTATTCTCCATTTCGGCATTTGCCAATATTTTGGGGCTAATCTTGTCAGCTTCCTTTAACTCAATCGTAACTATTTATGTGTTAATACCATTGGTAATGATACCTCAAATGGTATTAGCCGGAGCAGTGTTCACCTTTGATAAGCTCAACAAAGACTTTACGAGTATTGATAAGGTACCTTTTGTGGCCGAGGTGATGCCATCGCGCTATATCTACGAGGGACTTATTGTACATCAATACAAGCACAATAACTTTAAAAAGAACATTTTTGATATTGAACTTCAACAAAGTAGTTCTGACTTTAAAAATGTTTATTATTTGCCCGAATTGGAGGAGGTAATTGACGCCTGTAGAATTGCAGATAAAAACAGCGAAAGTTTGAGCAAAGATCTTGCCCTCCTTCGAAATGAATTATCAAAGGAAATGAAGCGGGTTCCTTCAATAAAGCAGGATAATTTGATTGAGAATCTGACTGTTGACCGTTTTGATGAAAAAGTTGCCGAACAAGCCAAAGGTTATGTGGATTTATTAAAAGGCCACTATCGTGACATTTTTAATTCGGCTGACAATACCATTAACAGGTTTTTATCAGAGAATATCAGGAATAACAAAGAGCGTTTTAATGCCATTAAAGATGCGTACTACAACGAAAGCATTAGTGATATTGTGCGTAAAACATTTGATAAGAATAAAATCTTGCGTGATGGTGATAAGTTGATTCAGGTGGTTGATCCAATCTATCAAATTCCTGAGCCAGAATCTTTGTTGTCATTCAGAACTCATTTTTTCGCACCACAAAAACATTTCGCAGGTAAGTTCTTCGACACTTTATGGTTCAATATAGCAGTAGTTTGGGTGCTGACTCTATTGCTCTATGTTGTGCTATACTTTGATTGGCTTAGGAAGGGGCTTGATTTCTTTAGTGAATTAAAACTGTTTAAAAAGTAACCTTTTACCAAATAATTGAGTATAATTGCTTCAATCGAAATTAAAAACGTACTAAAATGTTGAGAAAATTTAGTTACCTAACTTTGATGATTGCCGTAATAAGTGTACTGTCAGCATGTTCAGGATCATCAAAAAAAGGCAGTGAATCAGATGAATTAACGCTTTCGGCTCCGGCAGAAAGTGGAGCTCTTGAGCTTTCTGAGGAAGTGATGAGCGATGTCATTCAAAATATTTCGTCGCCAGTTGAAATGGCTGCTATTATTAAAGCTACTGGTGTTGATTTCTCTCAAAAAATATTGAATAATACCGATCAGGTTGATAATTACAATACAAGCTACAAGCGTGCATTAAATTTAGGAGTTTATAGTGCTGACCTTGGTTATATCAACACATTTGATAAAAACAATATTGTTGTTTCTTATCTTGTGGCTATCAAATCTTTGTCAGAAGGTATTAAGGTTGGTCAATTCTTTGATTTCAATGCATTAAAGAGAATGGCTACCAATAACAACAACCTTGATTCGTTAATGCAAATTTCTATTTCAAGTTTTAACCAGATGGATTCATATCTGCGTAGTCAGAAACGTAGCAACGTATCTTCTTTAATTGTAACTGGTGCCTGGATAGAAGGATTATATCTGACAGGTAATGTTATTGAGCAAACGAATAACGAGAGTTTAGTTAATCGTATTGCCGAGCAAAAGGATATCATCAACATTATCGAGATTATTATTAAAAACTATGGTAACGATCCTGATTTTGCGGAGTTGGCGCAACGTTTAGGTAAGTTAAGAAGTGCCTATGAAGGCGTTAAGATTACAACTGAATTTGCCGAGCCACAAACCATTGAGCAAGACGGTAAGTTAATCATTGTTCAGGATGAGATTAGTCATGTGGAAATTACGCCAGAACAGATTGCGTCTATCATTGCTGAAATTAAGTCATTAAGAGAATTCATTGTGTCGTAAGTCTGAGTGTTTGAAAAAAAGTTATTTTTGCAAATGTTCTTACCCAGACCAATTAAAATAGATACCATGAAAAAGATACTTTATAGTTTCCTAATTCTTTTTATAATGAGTGCAGTAAGTACATCAGCTCAGTGTGGAGATGATTTGCTTAAAACAGCATTAAAAGAAATGGGATCGAGCCAGTACATCAAAGATTTTACTGTTGAGATGGTGAAGGAAAAGAAAGACACCAAAACAGGATATGTAAAATTCTCGGTTGTACTTCAGAGTAATACACAGTACAAATTTAATATTGTGAATGGGGCTTCAAATCCTGAAAAAATGATCATGCAACTTAAACAAAATGAAAAGTTGATCAGTAGTAACTTTCATAATGGTAAAATGTATGATGAATTTCAATTCATATGTCGCAAAACTGGTGTTTATCATCTCTATTTCTCATTTAAAGGTGGTCAGGAAGGTTGTGCAAAATCGGTATTATCTCTTGTGAAGCAACTAAAGTAAAATATCAATACTCTATATTGGAAAGCCGTTCAGTAATGAGCGGCTTTTTTGATTTTGGTGAAGAATGTTTTGGTCTTAATAGTTTAGATTGTTTATGATACATGGTAAGATCGTTCGTTTATAAAGGTTATCGAGATGGTTATTTGAATGTTTGGGGTATGAGTATAAATGGGTAACATTTATCTGGTATTAATATGTAATTGTTGCCACCTTCATTATTAATATCATTCATTTTTACACTAGTCTGGATTGAAGTAATGGTCTGTATTTAAGATTGTTGCGAATGTTGTATGCATAGATGGTTACCTCATCATATAATTTTTCTTTTTAGGCATTTATACGAATGTCTAAAATTTTGCTTGAACTTACTACAAAAAGGTAACTAATATAAAATATCTACGTAATCAAGATCTGTCACTGAATAATAATTTAATTAACTGAACCTAATTGAATGTTAGGAATATTTTGACATGATAAAATATGCACTTAAGTTTTTGCTTATTCTTTTAAGCATTTTCATTCATCAATATTTAACAGGACAAGAAAGTAAGGTTGCCAAAAAGTCAAAACAAATACTTCAAGCAATAGATCGATATCATTATCAACCTCGACCGATTGACGATGAATTCTCAGCTTTCTTGTATTGTGATTTAATTAAAAGTCTGGACGAACGAAAGTTGATGTTTTCAACAACAGATCTGGAACAGCTTAATGAGTTTAGGGATGAACTTGATAATCATATAAATAACAATGACTATTCATTTATTAAAGAAATCTCAAACCTATACGATAAAAGATTAAATGAAACTATAGCTTTCCTGAATAAACAAAAGAATATAGAATATGATTTTGAGATAAATGATTCCATATATATCTATAAAAACAGAGGACATTTAAGTTCAAATGATCTTAAATCCAGATATCAAAAGTTGATTAAATATTCAGCATTGAGGTTATACTACCAACAGTTAGATACTGTTGTAAAAGATTATTCTATTGATATAGAAAAGCTGAAAACATATAAAGAAGAGGCAATAGAAGGCGAGCTGTGTTGGTTAATGAAAAGGTTAACTCAGGGAAATTTTATAGATCAGTATGTTGAAGATTCTTTTTTAAAATCCTTATCGAATGCTTTCGATCCCCATACCTTATACCTGTCTCCATCAGAAAATGATTTCTTTAATAATTCACTATCTAAAGAAAGTCTGTCGTTTGGTATTGAATTGTACAGAAATGACCGGGGAGAACTTGAGATTGAATCTTTGATTCCTGGCGGGCCTGCATGGAAATCTAATCTGCTAAATGAAGGTGATGTCATAACTGCTTTAAAAGATGAAAATAATAGTAAGATTGATTTAAAATGTATTCCAACCAAAGACGCTGTTAAAATCATCTATTCAGATAATATTAAGGAGGTGATTTTTTCTATTCGTAAGAAGAATGGAAAACAAGAGGAGGTTAAGCTGCAGAAAGAAGTTATAGATGTTGAAGAAAATGTCATACAAAGCTTTGTTTTAGAGGGAGAAAAGAAAATAGGGTATATTTATTTGCCTTCATTTTATACAAATACTGAGGATTGGTTTTATCCGCAAGGATGTGCTAACGATGTGGCAAAAGCTATCTTTAACCTTAAGCGGGAAGGTATTGAAGGTTTAATTTTTGATATTAGGAATAATGGTGGCGGTTCGATGTATGAAGCAATTAATATGGCTGGTATATTTATTAACTATGGAGCAATTAGTATAAGTGATAGTAAAGGAAATGGAAGGCAAACTATTAAGGATATGAATCGAGGAATGGCTTTTACAAAGCCAATAGTTGTGCTTCAGAACCAATATAGTGCTTCGGCATCTGAACTTTTTGCTGCTGCTATGCAAGATTACAACAGGGCAGTTATTGTTGGGGCCCATTCGTATGGAAAATCTACTATTCAGCAAATTGTTCCTTTATGTAATGATCTGGATACTCTTACTTCAAATGTTGGTAAGGATGGTTATTTGAAAGTTACCATTGGTAAGTTTTATCGAATCGATGGTACAACACATCAAAAATCAGGCGTACAACCTGACATTAAATTGGCTAATTCATTTGATAAAGATTCTATCGGAGAAATTAATGTATCAAACGCTTTACTTAATGACACGATTCAGAAAAAAGTGTATGCATACCCTTTACCTGCTCTTCCGATTGGTACTTTAAAATTAAGAAGTAAGGACAGAGTTAAGAAAGATAGTCATTTTGAGAGACTTGCAGTTAATAATAGTTCCAATAAAGAAGAAGTAACGCATATCATTCCTTTAAATGCACAATGTTTTGTCAGTTATTTTAAAGAGCAAAAGGCTGAAAGAAAGAATGAGTTCGATAAGATCTCTTTATACAAAGTTTTAAGTCCGGCTTATTTAAAATCGTATGGCTTAGACAATGATTTAACAACTAATGAACAACAAATAAAAATTGCTCAGGATGAATATATTACTGAGTCTTTTCAAATTATAAATGATCTAATTAATATAAAATGAACCAGTTTATGAAAAACTTAAACTTAAGAGTAGTACCATTAA
>NZ_CEXQWX010000026.1:0-50604 GCF_982718395.1 Carboxylicivirga sp. | reverse complement strand
CACGAAGGATTATCGCAGTGCTGGCATGGCTTAGGCATATAATAAGTTGAGCCGTTTACCTTATCATCCATTTGAAGCACATTGATATGATGCTGCTCAGGTTTTAACTGATGGGCGTCCTGACAGGCGGTCATGCACTTGCGGGCATTTTTACATTTGCCCAAATCGACTACCATTACAAATTTGCGATTGGGCATACCTTGCCGTCCTTTACTTAGTAAATAGGACTCATCTTCTGCTTTTGATATAGCTTTTAGGCGACTTTTATCTACTTCAACCAATTCGTTATTATGATTGAGTAGTTTAACCTTTTCACCTGAACTTTCTTCTTTAGAGGAGCAGGATGATAAAAGTGCTGCTGACGATACAGCACCAGCCCCTACAGCGCCGAGTTTTTGTAGAAAATCTCTTCTTGATTTGCTTTTGGATTTTTCAGAGCTCATTAAATTACTGACTTTAAAGGTTTCTAGTAACGAGAAAATCAAATTTAGGTAATTGAGTATCTATTTCCTACATATGATAAATGGGATAAAAATATCTTTAAATACAGAAATAAAGTATTATAAGTGTAAGCGATTTATCTGTAAATATTTACAAAAATTAACATCGTTAAAGATTTTTTTAATTTAGAAACATTCAATATAAAAATCTGATAATTGATTGGTTATGAATAGTGTAAGAGAGAAGCAGAGTGCGAGGTGCTGGATGCAGCTATGATAGAGTTATGGGATGAATACCGAGGTCGTATATAATATCATTTGCATTATTGCGGCGTGTATTGTAACAAGTTCTTAATAACTGATACTCTTAACGAAAGCTTAACTTATATGCTCAAATCATCTTCTACTTTTGCGGCATGTTGAAACGCGAAGAATTTGGGAATGATTTTCAATGGGGAGTAACCATCAGTGCCTTTCAAAATGAAGGGTGGGCAGATGCTGATGGCAAAGGACAATCAATCTGGGACACATTTACAAATGCATCATCCAAAGTTAATAATGGCGATAAAATAGGCAATGCCGCTAACTTCTATCAACAATATGAGGATGATATTTTATTAGCCAAACAAATCGGATTGGATGTATTTCGTTTCTCAATTAGTTGGACACGTATCCTTCCCAATGGAGTTGGAGATATTAATCCGGAAGGTATATATTTCTATAACCGTGTGATTGACTGCTGTCTTGCTCATCAAATGAAACCTTACATCACGCTTTATCATTGGGATTTGCCTCAGGCCTTAGAGGATCTGGGCGGTTGGACAAATCGGAAGGTCGTTGATTGGTTTCTTAACTATATCAAGATTTGTGTAGAATATTTTGGCGACCGCATAAAACATTGGGTTGTAATGAATGAACCTATGACCTTTACCGGACTTGGTTATTTTATGGGCTACCATGCTCCGGAAAGCAAAGGCGTCATTAATTTTCTGAAGGCTGCACATCATGTTGTAATCTGTATGGCACAAGGTGGACAAACAATACGAAACATGATACCCGATGCACAAATAGGTGTGGCCTTGTCTTGTTCATATGTCAAGCCGGTTAATCGCTTGCCTAAAAATGTACGTGCGGCTAAGCGAATGGAGGCATTGCTAAATCGGTTCTTTATTGAACCACTGTTAGGTATGGGCTATCCAACCGATGTTATGCCGGCCTTAAAGCTGATCAATATGATCTTCAAAAAAGGTGATGAAGAACTAATGGCATTTGATTTTGATTTTATAGGCTTACAATATTATTTCCGTGTGGTGGCCAAGCATAGTTTAAATCCTCCTGTTTTATATGCTGACGAGGTACCACCAACACAACGAAAAGCCAGGTTGAATACCATGAATCTGGATGTTTATCCAAAAGGTATAAGCAAACTACTGCAGTTTTACGCCGCCTATCCAAAGATAAAATCAATCATAATCACCGAAAGTGGTGTTTGTTATCCCGACTTCCTTGTTAAGGACCATGTTTATGATGCCAGACGTTTAAAGTACCATCAAAAGATGCTTCGGCAAATTAAAAAAGCACTTCAGCAAGGACTTCCTATCAAAGGTTATTTTGTTTGGACGCTGGTAGATAATTTTGAATGGAAAGAAGGGTTTGAACCTCGTTTTGGATTGGTGCACGTTGATTTTAAAACACAACGACGTACAATCAAACACTCGGGCAAATGGTTTCAAAATTTTTTAAACTCAAAGATTAAAAGTTAATTACCAAAAGCGAAAATACCTACCATCCTTTCCGAAAACGCAACCTGTAAAACACCCGATAAAGTAGTTCTTTTGTTATAGAATGAAAATTATAACATATGAAACTATCATGCTTGAGTATTAAACACACAATCTGAAGATTAAATGCGCAGCATTAACTAAAAGCTGCAAATAAGTCTTGTGTCCCGGCCTGCCGGCTGGCAGGTTGATACTTATGTCTTGATACTAATTTTAAGTACATGAAACGACCATGCAAATTCAATCAATTAATTTGCACACAGGGCAATGATTGAATTTATTTGGGAGTTCCATCTGACCATTGAAAAATAAATTTAAACAGATGAAAAGAACTACAATAAAAATAGCAACTGTATTAATCACTGCTATATTATTAATCAATTGCAAGCATAAAGGCATTCATGAATTATCCATGGATGATGAAACTTTCGATCAGATAAAACACATACCCGAATGGTTAAAGCTGAATGTTGAAGAAACCTTGCCCTCTGAAGAATTAAGCGTATGGATACCTACAAATTCATTTAAAACCTCCTCTTTAGTGAGAGTGCCACGGTTTCCACGTAAATACACAGAAGAAGAATTTAAGGCAAACAAAGCATTAAAAAACTTTGAGATTGTTGGTATTGAAACAACGCGTATTTTAAAAACAGAAGCAGTACAAAACGAACAAGTATCAGGCCAGATAGCAGTAGCAGCAAAAACAGAGCTGACAAACCTGAACGTTAAAGTAAGTCCGCTTAGTTCTGCCAACGATAACACAATTGATACCGGCAATATCCAGGTTCGCTATGTCAAGTATGTACCCGTACAACGAGCTCGTAGTGAATATGTATGGTCTCCTAAGATGGAGGAAGTTATTGGAGAGGCAGTATCAGGAACGCAATCACCTAATGTAGTAGCCGATCCATTGATAGAAACTAACAATATTGGAGTTCCGGCTTTTAGAGCGCAGCCGGTTTGGTTTACTATTCGTATACCAAAAACGGCTAAACCTGATCTGTACAGAGGAGAGGTTACCGTTTCCTGCGATCAGTTTGCGGAAAAGACATATGCATTAGAGGTGCAAGTGCATGGTGTAGCTATACCATCTCCACATGATTATAAGTTTCACCTTGATTTATGGATGAACCCAAGTGCCATTTCATCCTACTATAAGTTTGAACCATGGTCTGATGCCCATTGGAGTATGATTGCTACTTATCTTAAAGATTACGCATCACGCGGAGGAAAAAATATTGCAACAACCATAACCCATGAACCTTGGCATAAACCCTGGATTAACAATTCCACACGCTCACAGATTGAGTACGGTTACGAAAGCATGGTCAAATGGTCTAAAGACATAAATGGCGAATGGCAGTTTGATTACTCCATTTTCGACAAATACGTCGATCTGGCCACAGAATATGGAATCAAAGGAGCTATTAACGCATTCTCCATGACGCCATTTCATACCAGTCAAAAAATCCATTATCTTGATGAAAAAGCCAATACTCAAAAAGTGATGGAATTGGAGATAGAAGATGAGATGTATAAAGAAGTGTGGAGTGCGTTTCTTTTGAACTTTAAAAAGCATCTGAAAGAAAAAGGTTACTTTGAAAGAACCTATTTAGGCTTTGACGAAAAACCGGATGAGGTTTTAAAATCGTTACAAGACCTGATTAAGAATGTAACACCTGAATTTTCAGAAAGAATTGTAATTGCAGGACATCCCGAAGCAGGCGTTTATGCCGATAACCTTTCAATCTCGTACATGTTTTTCCCGGGACAGCTTTTAGAGGAAAGAGCAGTTGTACCCGTTCTTCCAACCATTGAAGAAAGAAATAAGAATGAGCAGCTAACCACCTTTTATTTATGCGCTGAGCCAAGTCATCCGAATACATTAACCTATTCACCTGCCATTGAAGGACAAATGATAGCCTGGCTCGCCTTAAAGTACAATGCCGATGGTTACTTGCGTTGGGCCTATAATAACTGGCCGGAAGCACCCTTTAAGAATCCGGTTTTTATTCATAGCCAGGGAGACGATTATTACGTGTACCCGGGAGAAGATGGCCCAATATCTTCTATCAGATGGGAATTGCTAAAAGAAGGTATTGAAGACTACGAACTATACCGTGTAATTGAAGATAAAGGAGAAGTAGAACAGGAAATATTGGATAAGGCGGTTCAGATAGCTACCCGAAGTCAGGATGGCAGGTATAAACCGGCACAAGATATGCACGAAGCAAGAAATTTGATTTTAAGAGAGCAAATTAAACAATCAAAGAGATGAAAAGATTAACTACAAATTACCTACTATATTTTATGTTCGTGTGCAGTATTGGTTTGCCACTAAAAGCTCAACAATTACAGGGATCATTCGAGAGTAAATTCAAACGATACCAAAAAGCAGAACAATTTCAGGGTACCGAAACCAATGAATGGGATGCAACGGCTTGGAAAGGAGAGCGTATCAGCAAACAAATTGTTCTTTGGAGCAATACTGATCTGAATAATTTGGATTACCGGGTAAACGATCTGGAAAGTGACAACGGGACAATACCGGCCTCTGCAATAAAACTAATGTTTGGGAATTACGTGAAAGGAGACCCCGAAGCAAGAAGCTGCTCAGAATATCCCTCTCATCCAACTTATGTGGAGATCATAGATGCATTGTCAAATGATCAAGTAACCACATTGTCATCTGCCGACCCCATTAAACTTTGGGTGACTATTGATATACCTGAAGCAACAGAACCCGGAATATACAATGGGGTAATATCCGTAAACAGCGGTAGCGAAACAATAGAATTTTCAATAACTATCAAAGTGGTGGATTACACCTTACCAACAGCAGCAAATTGGAACTTTCATTTAGATTTATGGCAGTTTCCGGTAAATACCTTAAATCGCCACAATGACGCTAATTGGAGTAATAGAATCACTGTATGGTCTGACGAGCATTTTGATCTGATAGAACCGGCCTACAGACTGTTATCAAATGTGGGGCAAAAAGCGATCACAGCCTATATAAAAGACGGTGCCTTAGGAGCAGAATCAATGGTAAAGTGGATAAAAAAGGCAGATGGAACCTGGGAATATGACTTTGCAGTGTTTGATAAATATGTTACAAAAATGATGTCGTGGGGAATAACCAAGCAAATAAGTTGTTTTTCACCCGTTGGATGGAATGAAAGCCAAATACCTTATTGGAATGAAGCCACCAATCGAACGTCAACCTTAAATGCACCTTTAAGTACAAGCACATACCGAACCAGGTGGGATCATTTTCTCACAGCATTTAAAATACATCTGGATGAGAAAGGGTGGTTCGATAAAACAGTGCTGTATCTGGATGAGGTTTCAGAAGAAAAATTAAATAACGTGATATCTGTTGTTCATGGCAATGATCCCGACTGGAAATTAGGTATCGCATACTCTCATGGTTTAAGCGATGAATCTAAATCTCATTTTTACGATCTGTCAGGAATTCTTGAAGATGCCTCCAATCAAGGTATTACAGAGGAAAAAATATCAACCTTTTATACCAGTTGCACACAGAAAATACCAAACAACTATGTTACCCCCGAAAATAATACGGCAGAGATGACATGGATGTGTTGGCATGCATTGAGTCAAGGGTACGATGGCTATTTAAGATGGGCCTATGACTATTGGATTTTATCAGACCCGTTTGATGCACGTAATGGAGCACATACAGCAGGCGACTTTTCAATGATCTACCGAAGCTCAAATACAAAGCCAATCAACTTTCTGACTAGTCTGAGATTGGAAATGCTTCGTGAAGGCATACAAGATTACGAGAAAGTTAAAATTCTAAAAGATATTTTAGCAGGTTCTTTAAATTCTGAAGATCAGGCAAAACTCCAATTGTTAGAGAACGTAATCAGTAAGTTTAACAAAACAAGCGGAATAAATGCTGAAGCTTTAGTAAGAGAGGCACAAAGTGTACTTAAAGAGATTACAGGCGGTGCTGCGGATACAAGTATATCCGGCGATATTAGTGAAGGAAATTTAAAAGTATATCCCAATCCGGTAACAGGAAATACAATTACAATAGAACTACCGGAAATATACAACAAAAGTGTAAATGTAAAGTTAATATGCTCAAATGGACGTATAGTGCGAGAAGTTGATTTTCCATCATTTTTCCACTCCGGCGAAATGTCCTATCCCGGTAATATGTCAAAAGGACTATATTTTGTGAGTGTATCCACAGATGACATTAAACTGGTAAGAAAAGTTGTTATGTTGTAAAAGAAGGTATTAGTACAAAATAAGTCACAACTCTGCTATTATTTTAATGGCGGAGTTTACGCTTTTATATAGAAAGATTATATCTTAATTTAGAGATTGTAGATAGAATGGCAAATGCCTTAAGAAATACATTTGTTCCGGGTTGCGCAACCGACATCACCAATGTAGCTTGGGACCCACTTTTCTTTAATTTTGAAAAGACAGAAAGCTGTTTGAGCAAAGCGAGTTCTTTCTGTCTCAAAATAAAGAAAATAGTGGGTAAGCGAGTGGTGCAGTAGGCGGGCTTCTTTGTTTACTTTCTTCGGCTGTAGGAAGAAAGTAAAAGCCTTGCGGCTTGAGCAAAAAAGATGTTTCAATTTGAGAAAGTTGCATTTACCTAATTATAGAAAAAATTAGAATGACACAGCTTAAGTATCTTGTTTTATATATACTTCTTATTCACGTTATAAGTGCCCGGGCACAAAATAACACTACATTCGAACACCTTAATGTAAGCAACGGACTATCTAACGGAAGAGTCACGAGCGTTGTTCAGGATGCAACCGGATTTATCTGGATAGGAACCAAAAACGGGCTTAACAGGTACGATGGAAACCAATTCAAAATATATCATCAAAGAAACAGCAATATCAGTTCCAACGATATATGGGAATTACTGATAGATAGTCAATCGAGAATGTGGATTACAACCAGTGGAGGAGGAGTAAACCTTTACAATAACTTGCTGAATACCTTTATCTCCTATAAGAACAGTGATAAACAACAAAACGTAATCAGTTCCAATGAAGTACACACCGTTTATGAAGATAAAAAAGGAACCATCTGGATAGGAACAGACAAAGGTCTGGACAAGTACAACGAGAAAGAAGATAAGTTTACAGCCGTTTTAGCCAATTTTAGAGGTAATCACTCCGAAACATTAAGTATTTGGAGTATTTACGAAGATGAGGAAGGAATGCTATGGTTAGGAACGTATGGTCATGGTTTGTTAAAATATGATCCCGAAAAAGATAAGGCAGAAGTAATTAAATGCAAGAAACAAAACCTCCAACAATATTCGTTGGATTACATAAATGATGTAGCCTATTACGAAGATGATAAATTGTTAATCGGAACCAACGACCAAGGCTTATTATTACTGGATACAACATCCAAAATAATTACCCGGCTTTTTGAAAACACTCCCTATAAAGATGTTTTGGTCATCCGTACCATTTGGGACAACAACAAAGGAAATATTTGGATAGGAACCGATGGACAAGGTATATTCAACATTGAAAAACAAGATGAACAGGTAAAAATTAAGCAGCTACTTCACGACAAACAAATCCCGTCTTCATTATCAAGTAATACGGTAAATACTTTTTTTGAAGATAACCAATCTAACTTATGGATTGGAACCGCCTGGAAAGGACTTAATATACTTACTTCAACCGGCAACGAAATAACAAGCTATTACAGTAGTCCGCAAACCAGAAATGCATCGCCCGTACTGGCCGTTTTCGGAGAAGAAGATCACTTGTGGTTAGGAACCGACGGAGCCGGATTGAGTAAAGTAAAATTGGATAAAACAAGTATAAAACAATTTGGTAAAAAGTCACTGGGAGGAGAATATATCCAATGTATAAAACCGTCTCTTAATGGAGCTTATTGGTTGGCGACATTCGCCAACGGATTAGTGCTATTTGAACCATATGCAGGCATAAGAAAACACTTTAAGCGAGAACCCGGCAATGCAAACTCCTTAGCCTTTAATGATGTAAGGGATATAGTTGAACTACCGAATGGAAACCTGTGGATTGCCACATGGGGCGGAGGACTTTGCTATCTTGATATAACAAGCGGAAAATTCACAACATTCCGTTCAGAAGACGGAGTTGAGAACACCATTAGCAGTGATAACGTATTAGCCATAGAACCTGCCGGAGACGACCGTTTATGGATAGCCACATACGGAGGAGGCTTAAACCTGTTCGATCCGCAAAAGCAAACCTTTCAAAAAATAGTGGCAAAAGGTGATGATAATGTCCGGGTAAGCAATTATATCTATAGCCTCCAGAAGGGATTAAACGACAAACTTTGGATAGGCACAAAAGAAGGATTAAACTGCCTTGATATCCCAAGCATGCAATTCTCAAGTTACGATGTGGGCAATACACTAAACTCAAACACGGTGGTATCATTGCTTCAGGACGATACCGGATACCTGTGGATGGGAACTAAAGCAGGTATATTTCGCTTCGATATTACAACTAAACAAGTTGAAGCCCTAAATGATATAGATGACGGATTCCATATAAATGCAGCTTATAAAGACAAGAAAGGATTCTTATACTTCGGTGGAGATGAAAGAGTAGTATCATTTGATCCCGGAAAATTTAAAGCAGAAAAAAACACGTCCAAAGTAAGGCTGACAGACTTTAAACTATTTAATAAAAGTGTGGCCATCGGTGATGATAAAATCTTAAAACAACCCATTAACCTCGAAAACAAAATTACCTTAAAGCATAACCAATCAGTCCTTACCTTTGAGTATGCCGTAATGAACTATCCTTTTGCCAATAAAGAGCGCTTTGCCGTTAAAATGGAAGGATTTGAAGAAGAATGGCGAAATGTTGCCACATTGCGTACAGCTACCTATACCAATCTGTCTCCGGGCGATTATACCTTTAAAGTAAGATACCAACTACCCAACGGCGAATGGAACAATCAAAACATGGCAAGCATTGACCTCACGGTATTACCCCCTCTTTGGCAAACTTGGTGGGCCTATATAATTTACCTGATCATTATTACATTAATACTATACATCTATCGCAGGTATACCTATAAGTGGCTGCATATGAAAAATGCGCTGAAAATAGAAAAAATGCAAAGAGAGCAGGAAGATCGTTTGCATCGGATGAAAACTCGTTTTTTTACAAATATATCGCACGAAATAAGAACACCGTTAACCCTGATAGCCGGGCCGCTTAATAAACTACTGCAGCAGGAAAAAGCCGATCTGTCAGAACAAAAACAACTAACCATTATTAAAGGCAACACCAACCGTTTAATGAACCTGGTGAATGAACTGCTTAATTTCCGCAAGCTCGAGGATGGACATGTTAAACTTAAAGTCTGCAAAGGAAACATTGTAAGCTTTGTTAATGAAATATACCTCAGTTATACACAACACGCTCTTAACAAGGGCATAAGATATACATTTCATAAATCGGCAGACGATATACAGGTGTGGTACGATAAAATCCAACTGGAAAAAGCAATATTCAACCTCTTGTCCAATGCCTTTAAATTTACGCAGCAGGAAGACAGTATTACTGTAACAGTGGAGCAACAAAACAATAATGTTATAATAAAAGTAAGCGATACAGGTATTGGGATAGCTTCGGAAAAGTTGCCGCAGATTTTTGAACGCTTTTATCAGAATGATGATGATGGACAGCAGGAGAAAGGTTTTGGAATTGGCTTATCAATAGCAAAAGATATTATAGAGTTGCACGAAGGGCAAATAGAAGTACAAAGTGAATTGCAAAAAGGAAGCAGTTTTACCATAAACCTGCCATTAGGTAAAAACCATCTAAAAAATGCAATAGTCGACGAACAATTAAATGAAGAAAATATTGAAAACTATATTGATGAAGAGTCCGGAGATGAAAATAAAATAACACAGGATAAAGAGTTTAAAGGATCTACCATACTCATAGTCGAAGACAACGATCATATACGTTCATACCTTCACAGCATATTATCCGGCACCTACGTTGTATTTGAAGCATCCAACGGAAAAGAAGGAATGGAAAAATGCATTGAATTGGTACCCGACTTAGTCATAAGCGATATAATGATGCCCGTTATGGATGGCATAAGCATGTGCAGGAAACTAAAATCAGATATACGTATTAGTCATATACCGGTTATTCTTTTAACAGCCCGAACAATGACTGCTAATAAGATTGAAGGGTACGAAACCGGTGCAGATGAATACCTTACCAAACCATTTAATGAGCAAATACTAAAAGTCAGGATAAGGAATTTACTGGAGAACCGTCGTATTCTGTCAGAACGCTACATCAAAGAAGGCATTATCAATCCTAAAGAAGTCACCCTTAATTCACCCGATGAAGAATTTTTAACCAAACTGGTGAATATTGTAGAAGAGCACATTGAAGACGCAGAATTTAATATAGATCAGCTCTCCAAAAGTATTGCAATGAGCCATTCCAATGTATATAAAAAAGTAAAAGCCCTAACAGGAATGACGGTAGTTGGTTTTATAAAAGACTTTAGAATGAAAAGAGCAGCCCAACTGTTTAAAGAAAGTAAACTACCCATTGTTGATGTTTGTTTCAAAGTAGGCTATACTAACCGACGCCACTTTAGCCAGGAATTCAAAAAGAAATACGGAGTTAATCCGTCCGACTACATTAAAGAACATGGTAATCACGGTTAAGATGCATTGTGTTGTAATAGCGTTTACTAATCAAAATGCGCCTTTAATTCGTTTCACTTCTAAAGCCACTTTGATTATGTAACGGCATTTACCATTGTAGTTTTTAGAATGACGATTATGACGCATTTTAAAATACAATTGGTATAATACCTATTGAATAAAAACAAGGGCCTCAATCTCTTGAAGCCCTTGCTAATAAAATTATTACAGGTTTTGATTAATCCTGTTTAAGAACTTTTAAAATTTTTGAATTACTTCCCTCGGAAAGTTTTACCAGATAAACTCCCGGTTCCAAATGCAATATAGATACACGTTCTGATTTATATTCTTTAATTAGTTTAACCGGTTGTCCGGAAACATTATAAATTTCGAGCTGACACTGATTATTTGATAACCCTTTAATTTCAAACCAATCTTGAGTTGGGTTAGGGTATAGGTATACATCACCAAAAATATAATCACTTAAAGTTGTAGCAAGAATTACATTCACAGTTCTGGTCACTTGTGTTGCTGTATTTCCATAAGCATCTGTAGCATTGTAATAAATGGTATAGTTGCCTAACTCATCTACAAATTCTGAACTATCAATAGTTAACTGAGAGCCATCATCTGTAGTTGCTCCTAACTCAACATATCCGGAACCTAGCTGAATCTCTTGTGGATTATCACCGGTTAAAGAAATCACAGGAGCAGTGGTATCCACAACATTAACAGTCCTGGTAATTTGTGCAGCAGTATTTCCATAAGCATCAGTGGCATTATAAGTAATGGTGTAACTACCAACAGCGTCTACAAATGAACTAGCATCAATGACTATATCACTACCGTCATCAGCAATTGCGCCTAATTCAGTATATCCGTCTCCCAGTTCTATAACCTGAGGATTATCTCCGGTTAAAGAAATCACAGGAGCTGTTGTATCCACAACATTAACAGTCCTGGTTACCTGTGTTGCTGTATTACCATAATCATCAGTGGCATTATATGTAATAACATAACTACCTACGACATCTACAAAATCACTAGCATCAATGACTATATCACTACCGTCATCAGCAATTGCACCTAATTCAGTATATCCGTCTCCCAGTTCGATAACCTGAGGATTATCTCCTGTTAAAGAAATCACTGGAGCTGTAGTATCCACTACATTCACAGTTCTGGTTACCTGTGTTGCTGTATTACCATAATCATCAGTGGCATTATATGTAATGGTATAACTACCAACTGCATCTACAAAATCACTAGCATCAATGATTATATCACTACCATCATCAGTGCTTGCACCTAATTCAGTATATCCGTCTCCCAGTTCGATAACTTGAGGATTATTTCCTGTTAAAGTAATCACGGGAGCTATTATATCAACTACATTTACTGTTCTGATTACTTCTACGGCGTTATTTCCGGAAACTCCAACTGCATTATAAGTGATATCGTAACTTCCAATGGCATCTACAAATGCACTTGCATCTATAATTACATCTGAACCATCATTTACCATAGCTCCTAATTCAGTATACCCGTCGCCCTGCACGATATTTTGGGGATTATCTCCTATTAAAGTGATTACAGGCGTACCACAATTATCTAAAATATCCTGAACGCTATCCCAATCGGTAGGGTTTGTGCCTGAAAACGACAGCGTTGTGCTTCCGTTACCATTATGTACATAATTATACAACCCACATAAACCGGTTGTATTAGCCTGGTTCATTATTTGCAATGTATTGGTTACATTTTGTAATCCAAATAAATCGATACTTAGTAATTGTGTATTATTTCTAATGGTTGAAGCATCATCTGTGCTTGTAAGTGCAGTTACATTTTGCAAGGCACTAATATCTGTGAGGTTTTCATTAAAACTAATACCTAATTTACCGATGGAAGTTAACGATTCCAGGAAAGAATTATCTAAGGTAGTTATCCCACTATTACCGTAAAGATTAAGTGATTCTAAGGAAGTAATATTTAACTTTGCAAATCCTTCTAAACTAGTGATATTATCACAATTTGTAATGTTCAGTCGATCTAAACCGGTAAGTTCACCAAAGTCCTGAAGGTTGTTTAATGAAGTTAAATCGGTTATAGACAAGTATACAATACCGGTTAACTGTTGAAGGAAACCTAAGCTTGTCAGGCCGTGTAACTTATTAAACTCAACATTATTGCCAACACTTGTTAATAATGGAGTAGAAACGGCATCTAATACTGTACAATTGTCAATACTCAAATTACCTGTTATACTGCTTAATTCAGGCCAATTAATAGTTGTTAAAGCTTCACAACTACTTATCGACACATTACCTCCACTCGTTTCCAATTCCGGCATATAAACGGTAGTGACACCCGGCATGTCGGCCATAGTAAGATTCCCTGTATTTTTTAACATAGGGAATGTTAAATCAGTGAATCCGGAACCCATATTATTCATTTGAAAGTTTCCGGTTATTTCAGTTAATACCGGAACAGATAATGTATTTAATCCTGAATTAAATGTAATGGTAACATTGCCTGAAATGGTTTGTAGTTGACTATAAGCAATAGTACTTACTGTAGCATTACCGGTAATAGTAATGTTTTGAATAGAAGTAATTTGATCGAAGCTTGAAATTTCAGTTAAGGCATCTAAATTATCGATTTCCATATTTCCACCTATACTAACGATATTTGCAAATGCTGCAATAGAGGTTATATTAGGCATGTCTGTTAGGGTTAAATTACCTCCAACTGTTGTTAAATTAGAGAAGCCCGTTAAATCATCCGAAATATTTCCTTCTAAATGAAGATTACCGGAAATAATATGTACGTTAGAGAACCCGGATAAATCAGTAATTGTTCCGGTAATTGTTACATCTCCTTCAATAATTCCGCAAGTTCCTAAGCTTGCAGTAAAGTTATCTACTTCTGTTTGCGTAGTTAGCATAACGTCACCTGCTACAACGCAATCACAACTACCGGAAACATTGTTGGAAGAAGCATCAATCCAGTTACCGGTACTTCCGGTTAATTCAAAATTAATCAGGGTTCCGTTAAAGTTATTTCCGGAACCATCCGTTAAGGTTGTTAAACCACGGTTATCAGCCTCTGCAATACCTACATTAAAATTATAGCTAGCCAATAAATTATTTTGCGACATGTCTGCAGTACATCCATTTAACTGACTAACTTCATATTCAGTCAATGTTTTAGTCCAAATGCGCAATTCATCTAACTCTCCATCAAAATTTCCTCCTGTATCGCCACTAGGACTATCTACTGCTGCATACCCTATTTGAATATCTGCCGTTGTGGTAGCTGCAGCAGCGGTTCCAACCCATCCCGTTGATCTTGCCAGAACTCCGTCAATATAACACCTGGCGTTTCCATTGTCTAAAGTAACTGCTACATGATGCCAATCTCCATCGTCTACCTTAGTTTCCGGACTTAACAAACGCGTAATATAATTCGAAGCATCCGCATAGTAATAGAATTCTATTCTGCCACCGTCCAAGTTAATACGCCATCCATTGTTTCCGTCGGGCGTAAATTTATTGATGACTCCTCCTAATCCATCTGTGGTTTTAATCCAAAAATCCACAGAAAAATTCAAATTATTTTGTGATGCATTGTGCGGAATGCTTACCATATCATCAGAACCATCAAAATCAAGGCCTGTTCCCGGAGGAATTCCTTCTCCTTGTATGGTAAAAGTATAGGTTGATTCATCACAATCATCGCTATCAATAATTACCGTTGCTGTTTTTGTACCACCTGATGTTGGTGTAAATGCTATTGTTAGTGCAGCAGATTCTGTTGCCGGAATTGGATTATTATTTGGATTCTGAGTAATTTCAAAATCATCTGTATCGCCGGTAAGTATAATGCCACTTACATTTAAAGTAGCGGAACCTTCTGTATTACGAACAAAGAAATTCATTTCGGTAGTGCTTCCGACGTTAACGCTCCCTGCATCTGTATTATCATCAGATTCAGGAGAGGTATCGCCATTTAGAATATCATTGCCGTCTCCTTGTACGTTGATTTCAGGAATAGCAACAGTGCAAGTTCCGGAAATGCCATTTGCTGAAGCATCTATCCAGTTTGATGTACTACCTGTTAACTCAAAGTTCAGTAGAGTACCATCTAAATTGTTAGAAGACGCATCATCGGCAGTTGTTTTACCTGAATTATTAACGTCAACTTTTCCTTCATTTAAATTATAATAAGCAACTAATCCGGATTCATTTCCAGATAATTCACAGCTTTGCTGTGCCGTAATTTCCTCTGAACATAAGGTACGACTCCAAAAACGAATATCATCAAGCTCTCCTGAGAAATAGGTGTTTGTGTAACTGGAATATCCAATAAATGCATTTTCTGAATTGGTGGGGGCATTGGGAGTTGTTTGAAATGTACCACTCCTGTCTAAAGCACCGTCTATGTAAAATATATAAGCATCATTTCCAAAAACTATAGAAAAATAATGCCAGTTCCCATCGTTTAATCCCGAAGTAGTAGAATTCATGGTAGAAGCAATATTCGAACCTTGATAATACAATTGTAACCTTCCGGTAGTAGATAATTGTACTGAAAAACCATTATTGTTAGTAGCATCGAACTTACTAATAATGGGGTTTTCATTTGATGTTGAAGAAGATTTAAAATAGCCTTCAACGGTAAACGTATTTGTATTGAATGCACTGTTATGATTAATGCTAATGTGGTCGTCTGTTCCATCTAAGCTAATTCCTGTTGCCGGTATATAACCGGTTCCTTCTATGGCAAACGAAAACGTAGCATCATCACAATCATCATTTAAAATACTTACAGTAGCACTCTTTGTTCCTATAGTAGATGGGCTAAACAGAATGCGTAAAGTCTCTGAAGCTCCTTCATCTACTGTAGTTGGAGATTCTATAATTGAAAAGTCGGATGATCCTTCTATCGATATATTAGAAATACTTAAGGTAACATTACCCGGATTACCAATTATATAATCTACAGGTTCTGCCTGCCCTAATATAACATCTCCCCAGGAGGTGTTATTATCTGAACTTACTGTTTCATCTCCGTTACTAATGGTATTATCATTTGATATTAGTTCAATTACAGCCTCTTCATAAGTGCTACAAGTTCCGGTAACGCCATTAGCAGTAGCATCTATCCAATTTGAAGTTGTACCTGTTAGATTAAAGTTGTTTAAAGTTCCTTGTGGAGGAATACCGGATGTAATAGTGTGATTTGGATCTAATATACTATACATTGGGAAGTTATTTCCATTTACCTCTCCGCTGTTAAAATTATAATAAGCTATCAAATCATCTTCACTTCCTGTTAATTGGCAGCTGTATTGGTCTGAAATTCTACAAGATGACAATGCGGTATCCCAAACGCGAAATTCATCTATAGCGCCTGCATAATATCCAGTACCTCCTGAGACACTTCCCATGGTCAGGTTATTACTGCTTTCCACAATAGCTTCCGAGAGTGTTAAACTGTTCTCTTCTATACCGTCAATATATATTCTATAATGGGCGCCATTGTAAATTATTGCAACATGCTGCCACTTATCGTTTACTATGGGTGAGGTTGACAGGTAATTAATTCCACCTGAAGTGAAAAAGGCAAAGTTTAATTGCGACATCATATCTATACTTAAACTATACCCTGCACTGCCACTTTTATTATCCAGTATATAATGTTCCTTGGTGCCTGAAATATCCGGTTTTATCCAAAACTCTATTGTAAAATCTTCATTCAGGCTATAATTACCATTGTTAAAAGTGATATTGTCGTTCTCACCATCAAAATGAAGCCCTGTAGCACCTTCAAAGGCAGTCCCTTGTATTGCAAAAGTAAAAGTACCGTTAGTAGCATCATCACTAACTATAGTAACAACAGCATTTTTAGTACCGGTGGTTTGAGGAGCAAATGCTATAAAAATTACCTCGTTACCTCCGGGAGCAATTAATGTAGGTGGTGTATCTTCAATTCTAAAATCACTAGCATTGGTGCCCGTAATTGTGATACTCGAAATATTTAAATTATTAACAAAATCTGTATTTTCAATTGTAAATGGATTAGAAGACGAAGCACCGGTAGCAGTATCAAAAAAAAGTGTACCGTCTAGCTCAGATACATTTGTTTGCCCATTGGTGAACGGACTTCCCATGGGGTCTATTCCGGTTACTTGAATTTGACCGGCTAAAACATTTTCCGGTATCAAAATAATACCGCATAGTAATACCAAAAATTGGAGTACTGTTTTTTTCATCTGATTAGAATTGATTTTTAAAAGGCTATTAAAACTCTCAAAGAACTTAATCTCCTCGTGGGTGTTAGTCTGGATAATTAAACTCTCGTTCGCTTCATATCATAGATTTGAAGACTTTAATAATTTAACGGCAATGGTACGAAATGGATTTAAATAGCGTTGTATTTATATGGTTACAAAAAGTTTCATCCCTTTATTTTTAAAGGATAAAGCGAGTCTTGCTTGAAAAGCAGGCATGGATTGTTTTAACCATTATGTAGTTATATTTGTAGAAAGCTTTTTAATCATCCTATATGAGAATCGTTTTTATTATTGTTTTTTGTTGTTATGTATTTCTTGTTTTCACACAAATTCAACAGGACTCTTTGACTATTGAGCTGAGAGCTAAAATTGCGGCTACTCAAAACGATTCTTTAAAAATTCAATATCTAATCGAACTAACAAATCATGTGCAAGATTATGATATAGATCAAGGAAGAAAGTTAATGCATCAGGCTATGCAACTTATAGATAGTATTAACCCATCTTCGGGATACTTCTTAAAAAAGAAAGCACAGGTAGTGGATCGCTTAGGAAAGTACGAAGCTAAGCAAACGAATTATGAAAAATCTCTTGATCTGCGATTACAAGCTTTAAAAATCAGGGAAGATTTAATGGACTCTGTAGAGATAGCCAAAAGCTATCATAATATAGCAATGCTGTTTAGATATCTAAAAGAGTATGAAAAATCCAAATCATATTTTTTCAAATCCCTTGCAATTCAACTAATAAAACCGGATAGCACACAGTTGGCACGAACTTATAATATGCTGGGAGTAAGTTATTATTACAATCAACAAAATGACTCCGCCTTGTATTATTATAACCTTTCTAAAAGTCATTATTCTGCTCCTGAAGAAAAAGCAAAACCGAATGGAAATATAGCTTCCTTATATTATACGACGGGTAATCATGAAAAAGCAATTGACATCTATAATGAAAATGTTCAAATTTTTAAGGCTACAAAAAATTATAATTTCCTTTTTAATATGCTAATGCATCTTGCTAAAATACATTCAGATTTAGGGAAACATGAGCAAGCTATAGTTTATATAAATGAGACATTAGATTATGCAGAAAAATATGGAAACACTTCTAATCTGCCATTAATCTATCAGCTGCGAAGTCATATTTTTGAAAAAAAAGGAGCTTATAAAGAGGCATTAAGCTATTATAAAACGCATAAACATTATTACGACTCTATTTTTAATGTTGAAAATGCCAGAAAAATCACTGCTTTAGAATTAAATTATCAATTTCAAAAGGAAATACAGGCCGATAGCCTTCAGTTTGTGAATGAAAAAAGGGAATTGCAACTAAAAGCAGAAGTGAAACAAGCCAGGAATAAGCTATACATATCGTTATTATTATTTGTGGCTGTTATTGGTATTACGCTTTTGGTAATTGTAAACAATAGAAGAAAGCTGCACCGTGAACGCTTTAAAAAGGAGCAATTTGAAAAGGAATTATTAGATGAGCAATTAAAACATACGACGTATCAGGCAAAGCAGTTAATAGCCGATAATAAAATGCGATTGCAGTTTAAGCAAGAATTCTTGTCTAAACTAAAAAAAGTAAAGCAACATACAGGTGATGTTGATCCTTCAGATTTTCAGTCGCTTATTGCAGATCTTGCATCGCAAATACAAACGGAAAGTAAATTTGATTCTATTGGAGATAATATAGAACAATTAGACAAAGAGTTTGATGAAAAACTAAGAGTGCTATATCCTGATCTTACCAAATCTGAAAGAGAAATCTGCGCACTAATGCGTATGAATTTAAGCCTTAAAGAAATTATGGTGATTCGCAATGTTACCATGGGTTCCATTAAAGCATCGCGTCATCGTATTAGAAAGAAAATGGGACTGAAACGTGAACAGGAACTGGAACAGGCTATTATAGAATTGGTATAATCGTGTACCTATTCTTTTTGGTAAATGATTTATTATTGATAAAACCTGGCTTTAAATTATAATCCGAAGAATTAAAATATTATACAGGGAAATAACCTCAAAGAGTTAATACTTATTTCATATCAAAGGGGGTTTATAATAATTATGGTTTTACGATTTATGGAGTATAATCCGTTATAAAGCCTTCCCAAGAAAAACCAGAGATTGAGAAGGCTCTCGTGTTAGCTTCCTAAGAAGTAAACGGAAGCTTTAAATGAGAAGTACCAACAGGAGAGGAGGCTGAAATTTCTCTAATACAATTCCCTTCATATTAAAAAGCAAGAAGCGAATAAACCAAAACAACCGTCGAAAAAACTGACCTGCTAAAATTTAATTAAGCGTAACACTATAAAACACAGTATTTTTATAAAATAATTGCTGTTTACGAAAACACCTACCTCTATTGACGAATTTCACTACTCCCTACAGCCCCCATGCCACTTACCTTTATCTTAAAATTTGTGAATAAAATTTAAAATCATGATGAAAGGTAAAACTAATCTATGGATTGTGCTTTTGATATTGTTCGGAACAATATTATCATCCTGTGAAGACAAGGAGGATAATATTACTCTAGAAGAATTTACATTAAGCAATCAATCATTACAACTGGGGGTAGGAGAAATCCGGCCAATTACAGCAAGTGTTATGCCAGATAACACTACTAATCCTAATTTAAATTGGGTATCAAATGATGAAACAATTGCAATAATTCAATATTCAGACAATGGTCTGGTAGCAGGAGTTAAAGGAATTGCATTAGGAAATACGAGCCTAACTGCTACATCAGTTGATGGAGGGAAACAACAAAGCATTAATGTTAGCGTAATTACAAGAGTAGAGAAAATTGAACTGGAAGAAGTAGAATTGGCTGATCCTTCGGAAACATCTTACCGGGTAATTTTCACTCCCGCCGATGCAACCATTCAAACCGTAACCTGGACATCTGCCGATGAAAGTGTAGCAACAGTGGTTGATGGACTTATTAAGGCTGTTGCTCCCGGGGTAACTTTGATAACCGCCACAAGTGATGAAGGAGAAAAAACTGCTAGTGTGGAGATTGTAGTAAGTGGTGATCCTCCAATTTTAGGACTTCAGTACTGTACCGTTACGGGATCAGGAGACTATCATGCAGATGAAGTGATCACAAGTGGGGCAGATGCAGATATTAATTATACCGGTTCATTACCGGCAGGCAACTACGAGTTATATGGTGCAGAAAGTATTATTGTACAGCCCGGAGGTACATTTGATATTACCGTAACTCAATCGAATAATTGGTCGCGTTCGGTTGTTTGGATTGATTGGAATGGAGATAAAGATTTTAGCGATGATAATGAGAGGGTAGCCATTTTAGGCTTGGGAGATCAGTTAAATGATAGTCCGTTAAGCGCAACTATTAACGTGCCGGAAGATGCTAAGCCGGGATTAACACGAGTGAGAATTTTAACCGGAGATGCATGGACAACAGGTGTAGATGCTGATCCTTGTGGTGAAATTGCACACTGCAGCGTAATAGATTTTATTATAGAGTTGGGAGGAGTAGCCTATTGTAGCGTATCAGGAACCGGAGATTATACCACAGCAACCGTGGTAACAACAGGAGGCGATAGTAATATTGATTATACTGGAGGATTGCCTGCCGGTAATTATGAGCACATTAAAAGCGAAACTTTAACCGTTACTAAAGGAAATAGTTTTAATTTGAGTATAACACAATCCAACAACTGGTCTCGTACCTTGGTGTGGATTGACTGGAACATGGACGGTAATTTTGACGACACAGAAAAAGTGCAGGAATTTGGAGCGTTTGAGCAATTGAATGATCCACCGTTTGAAGCAAACATAACAGTTCCGGCAACGGCTGTTATTGGTGAAACACGTATGCGAATACTAACGGGTGACTCATGGACTACAACATCATCGTTAACACCATGTGGTGAAGTAAGCAACAGTTGCACCAAAGATTTTAACGTAGTGATTCAATAAATCAAGGAAATTAATTCAATAAGATATGAGACATTATTTCAAAATATTATTCTTATTACTATTTCTCGGAACTAACTTATCGGCCTTTGCACAGCAAATGGTCACAGGAATAGTAAAATCAGCCACAGATGGTGAAACGTTGCCGGGCGTTTCAGTATTAATTAAAGGAACCACAACAGGTACAGTAACCGACTATGAAGGAAAATTCTCTATAAATGCATCACCGGATGCAACCCTGGTAGTTAGTTTTGTAGGTTTCGAAACACAGGAAGTAGCTATTGGCGGGCGTACCACTGTAAACATTGAACTACAGGAAGATATAGTAACTCTAAACGATGTAGTAGTTGTAGGTTACGGAACGCAAAAGAAAAGTGACATCACCGGTTCTGTAGCATCCGTACAGGTAGCTGACCTGGAGGAACTGCCTGTTGCCAGGGCCGATCAGGCTCTGCAAGGTAGGGTAGCAGGGGTACATATTGTAAACAACGATGCCTCGCCTAATGCAGATGTATCCATCCGTATTCGTGGTGTCAGTTCCATCAATGGAGGAAGCAACCCGTTAGTAATTATCGATGGAGTACAAGGAGCCTCAATCAGTGATGTTCATCCCAACGATATACAGTCGATGGAAGTACTTAAAGATGCCTCGGCAACAGCTATCTATGGTTCAAGAGGAGCCAGTGGAGTAATCCTGATCACCACTAAAAAAGGAGCGAATAAAAAGCCGCAGGTGACCTTTAACTCTTATGTATCCATTAGCAACCTTCGTAAAAAAATGGATTTCATGAATGCGCACCAATACGCTCAATTGGTAAACGAAAACAGAATGGCGCGTGATCTGCCAACCATATTTACCGACGAGGAGATAGCCGGCTTTAAGCAAAACAGAGGAACCGACTGGCAGGATGAAATCTTCAGAACAGGTATTTCGCACAACGAACATTTAACCATTAGCGGAGCAGGCGAAAATGTTAAATATAGTATTGCAGGAGATTTTCTTGATACCAAAGGGATAATCATTAATTCTTCGTTCAGGAAATACTCAATACGACCTAATATATCGGTTGATTTGAGTGATAAAGTAAGAGTTAGCCTCAATTCCTTCTTTTCACTGTCTGAAGATAACCCAACAGTATTAAATTCCAGAGACAGTCAGGGAAGTCCTGTTTATGCAGCATTGGTTTTTGCACCAACCAGACCTGTTTTTATGGAAGATGGAACTTATTCGCAACCCGGTGGAGGATATGGCCCAAATACCGAATATAATCCGGTAGCACTAGCTAACGAACCTATTATAGATGATTTTTATCACAGCATCATAATTAACCCAAGTTTTGAATGGGATATTGTGGATGGATTAAATCTCAATGTGAGTGGATCATACCAGTTATTTGATAACGAAAATAACTATTACTACAACGAAAAAGTGGTTAATGGAGATGAAACAGACCGTGAAGCCTCCATAAGCAATAGTAAGTGGTCAAGGTTCCAGAATACCAATATTTTAACCTACGAAAAATTGTTGAATGAGAAACACAGGTTAAAATTAACCGGAGTGTATGAACAACAGGTATCAAAATTCAACAGCAGTTATGCCAGTGCTCGCGGATTTATTACCAACTCAGTAACCTACAACGATCTTAGCCTGGGAAGCATGCCAGGAACACCTTACTCGTGGCGTTCAGAAGAATCCATGGAGTCGTTTATGGGAAGATTAAATTATGCATTTAACGATACCTATTCATTAACATTAACAGGACGTTCAGATGCAGCATCTGTATTTGCCGAAAACAATAAACGAGCATTCTTCCCGTCAGTAGGTCTGGCCTGGAATATTTCACAAGAAGATTTTGTACAGAGTATAGATAAAATTGATAACCTGAAATTAAGAATGAGTTACGGTTCGGTGGGTAATGCAGCAATTAGCCCATATCAGTCACTATCGCAATTGGTAACAGGTTCTTATTTTTCATTTGACGGTGATAACCTAACCAATGGAGTAAGCCTGTCAACTCAGGCTCCAAATCCCGATTTAAAATGGGAAACAACAAAAACCTTAAATGTGGGTGTTGATTTAATGATGTTTAGAAACCGACTTTCTGTAACAGCTGATTATTACAAAAAGAACACAGAAGACTTGTTGTTAGAGAGAGCACTTTATCACGCAACAGGATTTCAAACACAGTTAGTTAATGCCGGAGAGGTATTAAATGAGGGATTTGAGTTCGCAATATCAGGAACACCAATTAAGACAATTAATTTCTCGTGGAATTCTGATTTTACATTCTCTAGAAATAAAAATGAGGTGTTGGCATTAAATGAAGGAGAGACCGAAATGCGCCTGGGAGGTGCAGGTTTACCGGGATTCTCAGATGCTATATGGCTGGAAGTAGGACAATCCATTGGTTTGATCAGGGGACTGGAATATGACGGAGTTTGGAAAAGTGATGAAGAGATTTTGGCTGCAGTGTATGACGTAACACCGGGATCGCCCAAATATGTAGATCAGAATAATGACGGAGTTATTAATGATGATGATATAGTTAACATTGCCAATGCCCTTCCTGACTTTACTTTTGGGTGGAATAATACATTTGCCTATAAAAATCTGAGCCTTAATGTATTTGTTTTAGGTTCGCAAGGAAATGATATTTATAATATAGGCCGTTCGCAAATGGAATCAATCGATGGTTTAAGTACAGCTTTACTCAATACATGGACTCCTGATAACGAGAATACAGATATACCCGGACATGATCCGTTGGGAACATTCAGAAATTCGAGTCGTTGGGTAGAAGATGGTTCATATATAAGAATTAAGAACATTACTTTAGGGTATGATCTTTCCAAAAAGCTGACGGAAAAACTGCGTATTGGGTCGGCACGTGTTTATGTAACAGGAACCAACTTATTTACCTTCACCAATTATTCAGGGTTTGACCCGGAAGGAAATAACTCTTATGGATCAGACACCTTTGCCGGGGTTGATATGGCTTCTTATCCGTCTCAAAAGACATACACAATTGGTTTAGACATTAAATTTTAAGAAAATGAGAAAAATGACATATTATATAAAACCGGCTGTTGTCCTTGTTTTACTATTAGGTTTTCTTTTAGGAGGATGTTCACAAGTTGAATTGGATGAAAACCCGCCTTCTTTGCTTAATCCGGACAACTTTTTTAAGACCCAAAGCGAGTTTGAAGTAGCCTTGGCGGGCGCGTTCAGGCCACTATACGCTAATTGGGAAGGATTTGATTATGCCTATCCTTTGATTATGACATCAGGGGCTGAAGATGTGCGTTCTGATGCAGGGATTTTTATGGATTTAAACAGACTTTCTGCCAATGGGAACGATCAATCCATTATTGCTGTTTGGAAAAATTTTTACCAAACCATATCAAATGCTAATGCCATTATTGGTAACCTGAAAAATGCAGAAGAAATATCTGAAGAAAAGCTCAATGAAATTGAAGGGCAGGCAAAGTTCATTCGGGCACTATCTTATTTTTATTTGGTTCGATGGTTTGGAGAAGTACAGATAACCACCTTCGAAAACCAAAAAGATGCTGAGAACATCAGGCAATCAAGTGTTGAAGAAGTATATGCCGACATTATCAGCAACCTTAAAGATGCAGAGGAAAAGCTTCCCGTAAGTTTTGAAGAAAAAGGAAGGCCTACACAAGGTGCCGCTAAAGCATTGTTGGCAAAGGTATACCTGACAATGGCAGGATGGCCTCTTGAAAAAACGGAAAACTATGCTTTGGCTAAAGAAAAAGCCGGAGAAGTAATGGGTATGTATAATCTGGAAGCTGATTTTGCCGATTTATGGAAAGCAGATAATAAGCTTACCAACTCAGAATTCATCTTTGCCTTTTATGGTTCAATCATGGATGGAGGCGTTTCAGCAAGTCATTTACATACAGCTTCTCGTCATTGGGGCAATGGCGAAGGCGGTTGGGGCGATTTCTTTAGCGAGGATCGTTTTTACAACATCTTTCCGGACGGGCCACGTAAAGAGGCGTCATTCACGGCCGTATTTGCCGATGGAACAACATGGGAAGAAGCAGGTGTTCAACCGCACATTGCTAAGTATAGAGATGCAGGAGAAACAGTTGCAGGAGGATTAGCAGGAGAAGGTTTCAATGTTATTTTGCGTTATGCAGATGTTTTGCTCATGTATGCTGAGGCAGCCAATATGGCTGATGGAGGACCGTCAGCAGAAGCGTTGGAAGCAATTAATAAGGTGCGCCGTCGAGCTATGGGCTTGGATATTAACACACCTGATGCAAGTGTAGATTTACTTTCAGGTATTTCTTCATTGGAATTTGATAAAGCCGTTATAGAAGAGCGCAACTGGGAGTTAGCATTTGAAATGAACAGATGGTTTGACCTTGTTAGAAAGAAAATGGTAGTAGAAGTCAATAAAGACCTGCACCCTCATGTAACAGAGAATAATCGCTTATTACCCAAGCCATCAGCACAGTTAATACCCGGAATTCTGGAACAAAACCCCGGGTATTAATATTGTACCGATCCCTATCTTTTGTACTTCTACCTGTTATTTGCAGGTAGAAGTTATTTACATTAATCCGATTAAAAGATATACATAGTCTTTGATACATTTCTTGCGGACATGATCTACTTAATTGTATGTAGGACTAGGATTAGCTTTCGAATAATAATTCAAAAATGGATATAAAAATTAATCTAATAAACATTGTTCTTGCTTTTGGAATTTTAACAACAAGCTGCATTGGCGAAGTAAACAAAGAACCAAATATACTTCCGGCAGTTCAAAGTTGGCAGGGAGGAAAAGGCTTTGTTAAAATCAATGAAAAGAGTAAGGTAATTACTAATGCGGATTTAAAAGGTTTTGCCAATAATTATATAGAAAGATTGAGTGAAGTGTCCGGTTTAAATCTGAAAACCGGAACTAAAGGGTCAGAAGGAACCGGAAATATAAAATTTGAAATAGTTAAAGTTGATTCATTAAATAAGGAGGGTTATATAATAACTATAGGGGATAATGTGCTTATCCGGGCCAATACAGAAAAAGGACTTTCTAACGGAGCTCAAACCCTGACACAAATGATGGCTCAGGGAGATATTCCCAAAGGCAAAATAGTTGATTACCCTTTGGTATCCGAAAGAGCCTTTATGATGGATGCCGGGCGTAAATTCTTTAGTGTAGACTATGTAAAAAAGACCATCAGGGAGATGTCAAATTATAAGCTTAACTATCTGCATCTACATTTTACAGATTGGTCAGGATTCAGGCTCAAGAGCGATAAGTTTCCCGGTCTTGCCTCAG
Source organism: Carboxylicivirga sp. (assembly GCF_982718395.1). Taxonomy (NCBI): domain Bacteria; kingdom Pseudomonadati; phylum Bacteroidota; class Bacteroidia; order Marinilabiliales; family Marinilabiliaceae; genus Carboxylicivirga; species Carboxylicivirga sp. The sequence continues at coordinate 24,116 of NZ_CEXQWX010000026.1, read as the reverse complement.
ACGAAGCATATTCAAAGGAGGATATCCGTTACCTGCAGGACTATGCAAAAAAATACAATGTTGAAATCATACCGGAAATTGACCTGCCTGCACATGCAACAGAAATACTGAGATATGATCCTTCGTTAGGATTCTCTTGTGAATCCATGTTAACAGCCAAGTGGTTACCCGACTCAGTAAATAAGGAGAAAGTAGGATGGATACTGGATGTAACCAGACCAAAAACAAGAGAGTTTATTCATGAACTGCTGACAGAGTTTATTCCTCTTTTCGACAGCAAATATTTTCATATTGGCGGTGACGAGTGGCAGTTTGATAATCAAAAAGATGCCTGTGAGGATTTGGTAAGATATGCCAAAAAGAGAGGGTTTAAGCATACCGGAGATGTATTTGTTGACTGGGTAAATGAAACCAATAAACTGGTAAAATCATATGGTAAAACCACACACATATGGAGCTGGTGGGGATATACCCATAACGGACAACTCTCTAACGAAACAGAATTAAAACCGGATGAGGATATTATTGTAAATGTATGGAATGAAAACAGGTATTACGAAGTTTTAGAAGAGGGCTATAATATTATTGCCACTCCGGAAACAGGCGTAGGAGCACTTTACATTACCCCCGGAGATAAGGGAGTAAAGCCGGGCGATTACGGCTACTTTGACTCCAAAGGGATTTATGAAGACTGGCAACCTGATTTTGAAAATCAACAAATCAATGGCTATAAAGTATGCCTTTGGGCCGACAGGGTTGAACATAAACACGAAAGTTGGTTTGACCAATATACAGAGCTTCCATTAGCTGTATTCTCAGAAAAAATGTGGACAGGAAAATCAAAAGGAAGTTTGGATGATTTTTTAATAAGAAAGAAGCAGGTTGATTTAAAGTAGGTGAATCGTTGGTTCATTTTTTAAAGGAGGATGTTTCTATCATCCTGCAGATACCCAGCTGCTGGCTTTACAACATACAAAAACCGGTGAATACCTTTTCAGACAAAGTGGAACCCAACGGCAAGATAAACATTTTGAATGGCATGGTGACTTTAAAGCAGATGAGGTTTATAAAATATGGGTTATTATCAGGGGTTACAAGGAGCATGGGTATAGTGTGAGCTTATTTTTAGGGAAGATAGTATGTGGATCGGTTTAGAAGAGTGGGGTAGAAGGACTTTGTAGAATGAAAAATACTTTGACTGATTGACCAGTCCATTTAATTAGGACCCTGGTTATATTTTTAACCAGGGTCTTATACTATTAGATGTTCTAAAACTTACTTGATACGGTATAAATCGGGTAATTCAAATTTTCCGTTCACAACATCCTGCTGAGGCTCGTAAAGTCTGCACTGGAGCATAAAGTCTGCATCTGGAGCAGGCAACCAATTTGCTAATTGCTTTTTGTCAGTTGGCCGAACGTTTGAAATGTAAATGGTAATAGAGCCATCGTCGTTAGGAATTAATCCATCGGTAATGGTTCCAACCTTATATCTGTTTATTTCGTTCTCAACCATAAACCTATCTATGGCATCGTACATAGTAATCGACCAAAAGCCTCCGATATCTGTATTCACATGCATATCTGCCGGTACTGTAATTTCGTATTTGTTGACGCCGTTAAGAATGACACCTTCAGAATCAACATACCTTTTAGGGTACATGGCTCTTTCTGGAGAATTAAGCCCAATTGAGTTCATATTTACGGCAGCACGCTGCAGATAGTCAGCACCATATTTTCCGGCGTCATATTCCCAGTTCCATCCATTAACAGCTGTTGAACTGTATTTGGCAGCATCAACAATTATCTGAAATCCATCTTTAAATGCTTCTGTTAATGCTTGCTTTCTAACTTCAGGAAGCTTGTTGGTTCCGCCATTACCTATTCCAATATATGCATACGACTCAAGAATATTACTATCCTTTTTTAAAGGATTCTCAGCAAGTACTTTATCTAGGTGGTTAAACCAATCAAGTCCGTTTGGGAAATTCACAGTTGGTGCATTGTTCTGAACAAGTGGTTCTGGTTGAACGCCACCTTTCGGGTAATTATTCAAAGTCATCATACGGAATTCACTTTGAATTGACCGGGCAATTTTAGCCTCTCTGTCACCTTCGTTATTCACACCAATTCGTCCGGCAATCCACATGTAACGAGTTGGTGTGTAGAATACCGGAACACCAGCTGGTATTTTGCCAGTATAACCTTCTTTAGCTAGCATAAAGTATCCACCTTTATCACCAACGGTAGCATTACACAGGTCGACAACAGACTCCGTGTACATATCTAAAATCTGAATCATCCAATAACGATTCTTAATTACCGGAACATAAATTACAACAGGCTGTTCCTCTACATCAACCCAGCCTTGCAGGTAATAAGTATCGTTGTTTGGCGTTGTGTAGGAGCGGTCTCTGTAATCCCATAAACGAGTGATTGGTCCGAATTGATTAATCGGCGCTTGTCCGTTACTCATTGGCGTTTCAACCGATGTTTGCAATTCAAGTGCTACGTCCATCATTACAGGAGCCCATCCGTAAACTAAAGCCTGCACCCCTAATGAATATGCATAATCGTATTCAGCTTTCTCGCGACCATCAAATTGATTTATTGCTGCCTTCTGTTCAGTGTTTTTTGAGGTGCAGCTACCTAAAAATAAAGACATTATTAAAAATGTGCTAAGGATATTTTTTAAGCTCATAAGACATAAATTTTATAAGTTGATACATTTAAGGGAACTGCCTGTCAGGTAGTTTGTTTTAGACCCTTTTTATTTTTTATAATTACTTTGTAAAGGTCTTGTTTTTCAAAGTGTTGCTTGTTTCAAAAAAAAGGCGATGGGTTTCCAAAAACTGGCATCTTAAAAAATAGTACCAATAATGATTAATCAGGCGTTCAGATATTATCTTTGAAAAAGGCGTATTATAAAAGTTTAGAAATGAGTGATGAATCAATAATAGAATTAGACACAATAGAACAAGAGCCTAATCTGTTTTATCAAAAATTATTAGACACTTTTGGAGGGAAATGGGATGGAACACATTTTACCCTTAACAACACTTTGGGTAAAATTAAAGTGAGCCTCTTTAAATACCCCAACGAATGTATTGTCTCTATTGGTGACTTTAATTTGAATAAAGTTGTAAAGATTATAAATAAGCCGAAAGATAAAGAGCAGATAGTAGCGGTTCGAATAGGATTTCATGGAGGCCTTAGTAAAGATAAAAAGAATGAAGAAGGTTCAGAAGGTATTTTTATATATGATGCCAATAAGCCGTTTCAGCTTAAATTTCCTAAGAACAGAACCATCAGGTGGATGTCGTTTCGTTTCCCGCTTGACGTTATCAACCGTTGGACTCCAAAGGAAAATCGTGATTCAAAATTTCTCACCACATTAAATAGTGAAAGCGACTGGTTCTTTTATTACAGATTACCACCTGAAATTGAATCGTTGGTAAGAGATGCGGTTTTAAATATGCATAGCGAAAAGCTGGTCAGGCCTATAATGTATGCCAGGGCTTATGAGATATTGGCACGAATTATTGTATTAATTGATGAAGATAATAGTGCTAACATTGCTAAAAAAATACATCCCGATGATTTTTCTTTAATGCATGAAATAAAAGAAGAACTTTTGCAGGATTTCTCCAAATTGCCTAACATAGAAGAGTTAAGTACTAGCTATAATATGAGTAGTTCCAAACTGCAACGTTTGTTTAAGGCAGTATTTGGGATGCCCATTAAAAAGTTTTACAACCAACACAGGCTAGAAGAGGTGAATCGTATGATTAAATACACTAATAAAACCATCTTTGAAATTAGCGATGATCTAGGCTTTCACAGTACATCGCACCTAAGCAGAATCTTTAAGGAGCAGTTCGGCTATAGTCCAAGTTCATTAAGGGGTATTTAGTAGTAAAAACAAGCAGTGTTTTGGGAGATAACATAAGAAGCGTAGAGTACGAGTCATCTATTTTCTAAAAAATAAAAGACTATCCCATGTATTAGAGATAGTCTTTTGCGAAAAGAAACATTTATTAAGCACCTGCTTTCAAAGTTTTGTGTTGTTAATTCCAGCTTCCTGGTTTTTGACGTCGAGGAAATTCTTGGAATGTTGACATAAACTGTCTCAATGCATCTACATTGTTGTGCAGGTTAGGCATCACATCGTGCAACCACTGTGTGTAGTGTCCGGCATCAATAGCTTCTTCGAATGGGTCTTGGCGTAAATTAAATATGTAGGCACCGCTTAGTTTCTTCCATGGCTCGTTCCACACATCAATACCTGTTGCTGTTTGTACCATTAGGTGGATTTTATAGTCGCCAACACGAATAGCTGTTACGTCCCCGGCATCGTTCGAGTAAAAGTACTCGTTACGAGGAGCTTTATCTGTCTTTCCAGTTAGATATGGAAGAAAGTTGTACCCATCTAAATGGACTTTATAGTCACGTCCTATATATGAAGCACCTTTTTTAAGATCTTCGTAAATGTTGTCATTCCCTGCTGCAGCTATAAGCGTAGGGAACCAATCGGTATGAGAGATAATTTCATTACAGATTTCCCCGGCTTTGATATGACCAGGCCAACGTACCAGCAGAGGTACACGTACACCACCTTCCCAGGTTGTTGCTTTTTCGTTTCTAAAAGGAGAGTTTCCACCATCAGGCCAATTACACTTCATGGCTCCATTATCAGTAGAATAAATAACAATGGTGTTCTCATCGATACCCAATTCATCAACAAAATTAAGTACTTCTCCAACAAGTGCATCGTGCTCTTCCAGACCATCCTGATATACATAACCTGTTTTTTGCGATTCTGGCTTCAGGTGTGTCCAATTGTGCATACGCGAAGAATTTAGCCACACAAAGAATGGTTGATCATCTTCAACAGACTTTTTCATAAAATCCATTGCGGCCCCTGCGAACTCTTCATCAACAGTTTCCATTCTTTTCTTTGTCAATGGTCCTGTATCTTTTACGCTACCATCAGCCGTAGAGTGAACAACACCCCGAGGTCCGAACTTCTTATTGAACTCTTCACCTTGAGGATAAAATGGTGATTCTGGCTCTTCTTCAGCATTTAGGTGATATAGATTACCAAAGAATTCATCAAAACCATGATTCGTTGGAAGATGTTCGTCACGATCACCCAAGTGATTTTTACCAAACTGCCCTGTAGCATATCCCATATCTTTCAATACAGCAGCAATGGTTGGATCTAGTTCGTTAATTCCTTCCGGTGCACCTGGCATACCTACTTTCGATAACCCGGTACGAACAGGGCTCTGACCCAAAATAAATGCCGAACGTCCTGCCGTACAGCTTTGCTCACCATAAGCATCGGTAAATTTCATGCCCTCTTTCGCAAGGCGATCAATATTAGGTGTTCTCATGCTCATCACACCTTGGTGATAGGTACTTAAATTATACCAACCAATGTCATCGCCCCAAATAACTAAAATATTAGGCTTCTCATTTTTTTTGGCAAATGCACTTATACTAATTAAAAAGGCTATTGCCAGAACTTTTAATTTCTCCATAATGTTTATTTTTACAATAATGATTTATTCAGACCTTGTTAATTAACATTACAAATATCCAACAAACCTTCTCGTTTGACTTTAACCAGACGGTTTGAGGTTTATATGAAACGGTCAAGTTGAGATTTAAACAAAGGCAGTAGATGATATCATACGAATATGGTTCTTTGTCTCCATTGCAAAACCAAAAGAAGCTTAGCGAAAGGTTTAACGGCAACTGGAATGGGGAGGAAATGGATTTTACCTGCGATATGGGTTCAATGGAATTTGTTGGCTTCGAGTATCAGCCGGGTTTTTATGTGGCAACTTGTAAATACACGCTGAATAAAAGTGTGGTATGGGAACGACTTCCTGTTGATGATGACTATATTACTTTGCGAATCGGCTATTTTGGTGATATTAATAAAAAGTCGAAAGGAAATGTATTCACCGAAGGCATTCAAATGTATAATTCACCTCAGAAGTATCGTTTTAGTTCTCCGGCAGGTGAGCCTTTGTATTATATGATTATTCGTTTCCCTTATTCGGTTTATAAAAGCTTTAATCCACGATCAGGAGCAGATAATTTTTTTAGAGAGATCTTCGAACAAAGAACTCCATGGTATTATTATTACCCCATGTATCCCGAAATTGAACGACTGGTTAAAGATGTTTTTGAGATTCGTAAAAACAAAGATTTTAGAAGGGTTGTGTATTTTACCAGGGCGTACGAAATTGTTGCTCGTTTAGGCATGAGGCTAGAAAATAAAGTGAATGAGATAACCTCTGCAGTACACTATGAGGATATTGAGAAAATGTATAAAATAAAATCAGAAATACTTAGCGATTACCAGACATTGCCAAATGTGGAAGCATTGAGTCAAAATGCCGGAATGAGTGTTTCTAAGCTTCAACGAACTTTTAAGGCCGTTTTTAATATGCCGGTACTACGCTTTTTTAACCTGCAACGACTAGAGGAGGCTCATCGTAGAATTCAATATTCCAGTTCCAATCTGTCTGAGATAAGTTATGAATTAGGATTTAGTAACCTGTCACACTTAAGTAAAGCTTTTAAACAACAGTTTGGTTACGCGCCAAGTGAGGTAAAAAAATAAGAATGGTACAAAAGAGGAGAGGATTGATGATTAGTCAATCCTTTCCTAAATGTATATTCAATTGGTTTCTTTGATTAAACTGTTTTGCTTCGAAAACGCAAAAGTTGTCACAAATAAAAATTCTCCTTTTGACGCGTAATCCAGTCTTACGGTATTATAGCGATATTGCACACTGTGAATACTGCTTGTTTGATTTCTCAATATATGAAAGATAGTTGATTTGATTTTCAATCTAACGTTGGGAGAGTAAAAGCAGTCTTGTTGGGGCATTTGCCAATACTGAATGTTGCAATAATCAAGAATTAAATGCTAACATTAGTATATCTACTTAATTATTTCCCAAAAACAAAGGTTGTTAAAAACCTTAATTCGCCTTTAGGAGCATAATCGGGACGAACAGCGTTGTGGTAATACTGCACACCCACATTTAAAGGCAGTTTACCACCTAAAAAAGTTAGCTTACTTACACCACCACCGACAGGAACAGTCCACTGCTGACCTTTTTCTGCCGACCAGTTAGCAGTAATGGTCGGGAATGTATTTATTACCCATCCTTTACCAAGGCCATAAGCAACCAGAGTTTGAGCAACAAAACGGTTCACATTATTCCTTTCTGAATCACCGGCAATTGAATTTGTTTGGCGAACGACCACATCAAGTGTCAGTTTCTTTGTTTGATACACTAAAACTGCAGAGGCACCTACATTCCATTTTCCACTGCCTAACATTGGCTCCGTAGCGGTTGGTAAGTCAAATGAAGGCCCAACACCCCAAGCCAGTTTGCCGGTCTTTTTTGGAGCTATAAAGAAAGAGTAGTTGATGTCTCCAAGAGCAGGTGTATTGCCAGTGCCGTTAACAGTTGTTGGCAGGTATGATAAGTTAATAACACCTCTGTGAATCATATTAAACTTCTCGTACTCCCTGGCTACAATTGGCTGCAAAGACATGGTGTACATGGCTCCTTCATAAGTGGGCGAACCCATACTTATATTGTGCTGTACCGGTAGTGCTACAATTTTAGCCAAAGGATTTTGAAGCTTATTAGCCAATTCATCCGAATTAGATTGTGCTGTTGTTGATAAGGTATTTCCAATAACAACGCTCAACCCGATAAAAAATATTTTTACTAATCTTTTCATATCCTTTAGTTATTATTTGTTAATAATTAATTCATAACCTCTCCATTTCGAATCTCTGTTACTCTGAGAAACGATATACTTTTATTAATGAAAATGTTCTGTTGTACTTTAAAACTTATGTACAAATTGCAACCTGAAACCATTTAATGGTTGATATTCATACATGGTCGATTCGTCACGGTTTAATACATACTCGTAGCGAAACTCGATACTTGCTTTTGAATTAACAGAGTACCCCAAAGCAAGTGTGTTTTTCCATTGAGATAGGTTGTTTTCTGCTTCATTGGCAAACGAGTAAAATATCTCACTCATTGGCCTGATGTAGTATTTGCTGTTATGTTTGAAGTTAATATTACCTTCTACACGATAACGCAATCTTGCATGAAAGGAATTTTTCTCTTCGTAGTTGATAAAAAACCTCTCTTCGACCATTATTCTATGCGATAGAAAAAGGTTCTGATCCAGTGCTTGTTGAAACATCGCCTTTTGAAATGGCCGGAATTCATAAGTTGACAATCCATTTTCAATTAGAGTAACATTACTTCTTTGTCCTAAACCAACATTAAGATTTGATGCTACATTGAAACTATATGTCGATCTTAACTCCAACCTTTTCCAATAATCTTGCGGCATAGAATGAATTCCAGTTCCGAATGAAAAATCTGATTTGTCATTTAACGAAGTGCTGCCAAAGTAGTATAATCTGTATTGATTATTATTTTGCCCTTTTGCTAAATATGAATTCAAAAACAGAATTACTGCCAGGAAAAGCACTTTAGTCTGGAACTTTGTACATTTTATTATTCGCCATATCCATTGCATTACTTCAGTTAAAACCTAATTAATTTCTTATTGAAACTTCATTGGTAAATCTTTTTCATGAGAGCGGACAAAGCCTTGATGGAACTGTGATCTGAATTATTGGATTTGAGTAGTTTTGGTTCCTGATATTCTAATCGAAAAATCAGAATTGTTTATTTAAGGCCCTGGGTGTAAGCGCCAGGGCCTTAGGTTGTATATTCGCGCCGCTTAGTTATTCGAAGGCGTATTCATCATGTTGTTCATTACCTCTTCCAAGTTAAATTTAGCGGGTTTTTGTCGTGGAGGATACTCTTGAAAAGTAGATATCATCTCGCCAACCTTTGCCTGAGCTGGTATAGCTAAGAACTGTAATCCACGCTCCATCCATTCATAGTAACCATTAGCATCGGTTGATGCTCTCTCATACGGGTCCATTCGTAAATCAAATAACAAAGGAACACGCAAAGCGGTGAATGGTTCCATCCAAACTCTAAACTGACTAGCCTTTTGTTCCATAAACACCAGCTTCCATCTGTCATAACGATAAGCTACTAAATCACCATCGTCGCTCCAGTAGAAAAACTCTTGCCTTGGCCATTCTTGCTTATTTTTGTCATCAATAAGGTTCGGAAGCAGATTATAACCATCCACATGCACCTTGTAAGTCATATCACCAACTTTGTGACCTTTTTTAAGCTTCTCTTTAATATCATTCTCGCCAACTGCAGCCATTAAAGTTGGTACCCAATCAGTGTGCGAAGTAATTCCATTTTCTATTTGTCCGGCTTTAATTTTATCTGGCCAGCGCATCGCAAAGGGAACACGGTACCCACCTTCCCAGTTGGTGTTTTTTTCGCCACGGAAAGGTGTAACACCACCATCAGGCCACATATTAAAGTGTACACCATTGTCGGTTGTATAGATTACGATTGTATTCTCTGCAATATCTAATTCATCTAGTTTGTTAAGAAGTTCTCCAATTTGGTCATCATGTTGAATCATACCATCGGCATATACATTTAAGCCCGATTTTCCTTTGTATTCGTCAGGTACATGTGTGTGATAGTGCATACGCGATGGGTTGAACCAGCAAAACCATGGTGTGTCTTCATCTTCTTTTCGCTCAATAAAATCGATTGTAGCGTCTAAGAATTCCTGATCAATGGTTTCCATACGTTTTTTAGTTAACGGACCTGTATCTTCCACTTTGCCATCAGCATTGGACTTTATAACGCCGCGTGGGCCAAACTTCTCCCTGAACTCAGGATTTTTAGGATAGTTTGGATGCTCAGGAGCTTCCTCGGCATTAAGGTGGTAAAGGTTTCCAAAGAACTCATCAAAACCATGTTCTGTAGGTAAGAATTCATCTTTATCACCCAAGTGGTTTTTACCGAATTGTCCCGTAGCATAACCATAAGGCTTTAATAACGTTGCCAGTGTAGGGTCTTCTTTTCGAAGTCCTAAATCAGCTCCAGGTAATCCAACTTTGGTTAAGCCGGTTCTTACAGGCATTTGTCCTGTAATAAAAGCCGAACGACCCGCCGTACATGATTGCTCCGCATAATAATCAGTAAATTGTACGCCTTCATTGGCAATACGGTCGATGTTGGGTGTGGTATAACCCATCATACCTTTGTTATTATAGCTAAGATTGGATATTCCAATATCATCGGCCATAATTACTAAAATGTTTGGTTTTTTGTTTTTTTGCGCAAATGCGACAGAGGAAACAAGCAAACTCATTACCATTAATAATACAATCTTTTTCATATCTATATTTTTAAATTAGAAAAAACATTCTTTGATTAAAATTACATGACAAAGATATGTTGGATTAATACTGCTATTATACAGCAAACGTGACTTTAAATATCGCAAATGCGACAAGCGGATATTTATACCGATTTATTAAGTAAACTGGATGGGTTATATCCAAAATGATCTTTAAATACTTTAGAAAAATGGCTGGTAGAGGTATATCCTATTTTATAGCTAATGTCAGTAATTGAGAATCTTTGTTCAAGAATCATTTGCCTTGCCTGTTCCAATCTGACTTGTTTTCTATAACTGGACATGTCTACCCCATGATATGCTTTAAACAGGCGTTGCAACTTACGGATACCAATAGATAATTTATCGGCCAAATCAGATATTTTAATACCCTCATCATGCGAGTTTAATAGGAATTCTTCAGCCTCATAAACAGCTGTAATGTCATCCTGATGCATGAATCCCTGGTTCTCTTGCTTATCGGTTTGTTCTTTAAATATTTGCTCAAGAGTAAGCATTATTAACTCTTCAGATTTATTAATCATATACCCCCTTGCAAATAAATCATCTATCTTATAACTGGATAGTTGGTGCAGCACTTTTTGAACTTCTGCTGTGAAAGGAAACTTATAGCACCACTGCTCATCTGTCATAAGCAGTTTTGTAACATCTGGTGGTAAATTATAATATTTACATATAGACAATATCTTATCAACGCCCACAAATAAATGAATTTGTTTAAACTTGGTATAAGCAGGGACGAAATTGTTATAGGAGTAATGTTTGTTAAAAAATAAAAGGTAATTCTGAATACCTTCTTCCGCATTAGCGTCTTTCGTATATATATAATTAGGCTGGTTGAATACATAAATTAAAGAGAAATGATGTATGCTTTCATCCTCTTCAACTTTGCGATGAACTGTAAAATCCTGAAACATGTTAAATTCTCCATCCTGAAGAATTATTCCTTTGACCAGCTGATTTCTGGAAATCTGACCTTTCCCCAGGTGTTTAGGAATGTTAAACACACCATTTTCAATCGTACCTCCTAGTTGAGAAGCTAATTCATTAAGTTGTGTTTCTGTCTTGGTTATCTTAATTTGCAACATTCTACTTACCTGTTATAAATTATTTTTGTCTTTTAACACTATTTCATAAAGCATAGCTCATTGTTTCCAATTTACTATTTTAAACAGATAGTTGGCGCTATTGTTAAAACAATTGACGTTTTTGCATAAGCTTAGCAATGACAAACAAAATATCTTTGCTAAACAGACTTACATATTTTAGATAGAATGTAGATAATAACGAATTTATAATAAAGTGTCTATGTAAATTTTTGATGTTATGCTTGATCAAATAAAACAATTACAGCAAAGGTTAAACGAAAATATCGTTGGCCAGAATCATTTGGTTGAAAGAATGCTAATTGTGTTGTTGGCTGATGGCAATTTACTGCTTGAAGGTTTGCCGGGCCTGGCAAAAACCAGAGCCATTAAAAGTTTAGCAGAAAATATAAATTGTGGATTGAGTCGAATTCAGTTTACTCCCGACTTATTACCTTCTGATATCACGGGTACCACTATTTATCAGCCAGAGTTGGAAGAAAAGTTTACTTTTGAAAAAGGACCAATTTTTAATAATCTGATATTGGCCGATGAAATTAATCGATCACCTGCTAAGGTTCAGGCCGCATTGCTCGAAGCTATGGAAGAGCGTCAGGTTTCGGTTGGTGGAACGACCTATCCAATGACTAATCTGTTTATGGTGATGGCTACGCAAAACCCCATTGAGCAGGAAGGTACTTATCCATTGCCAGAGGCACAGATGGATCGTTTCCTGATGAAAGTCGAAATAGGATATCCGGAGAAAGATGCAGAGATGGCTATTTTAGATTTGGTAAGAAGTGAGGTAGGTAAAAATGGCTCAGAGAAAAAGGAAACCATAGAAGAGCAAGTGATATTTGATGCCAGAAAAGCCACCAGGAATGTGCAGGTTAGTGAAGCCATCAAACAATATATAGTTGACTTGATTTTTGCTACACGATTCCCTGAAAAGTATAGCGAAGAGCTTGCTCATTGGATAGAATGCGGGGCTTCTCCGCGTGGAACAATAGCCATAGAGCGATGTGCCAGAGTTCATGCGTGGTTAAACGAAAGAGATTTTGTTTCACCAGATGACGTTCGGGCTATCTTCCATGATGTGTTGAGGCACCGTATTATTCTTTCGTACAGGGCTGAGGCCGAAGGTGTAAATTCCAACCATGCATTAGATGAAATACTTAAACTGGTTGCTGTTCCCGCTTAATTCATGCCTATGGGAAAATTAGATAAAATACGGTCTGAAGTAGTCATTAAGCTGGATGATTTGTTATCGCTGGCGGAGTACACTAATGCTGTTAATTTAAGTAGTAAACAACCTCAAAGGAGTGTATTAACCGGTAAACATGCATCCTTGATTCGTGGACGTGGGCTGGATTTTGACCAGGTACGAAAATATGTCAGGGGTGATGATATCCGTTATATCGATTGGAAAGTTACAGCCAGAACTCAGAAAACATATTTAAAGGAATATACTGAAGAGAGGGAGCGACCAGTTCTGTTAGTGGTTAACCAAAGTCGATCGATGTTTTTTGGATCGAAGAACAAATTAAAATCAGTAGTGGCAGCTGAATTAGCCGGTATTATTTCACATCGTGTTATTAAGGATAAAGACAGAATTGGAGCTATAATCATAGGTGATGATAAGACAGGTCTTATTAAGCCGAAAGGTGGTCATAAGCACTTAGTTCAGCTATTACAAAAGCTTGCAGATGCTAACCAGGAGTTACTCAGGAAAGCAAAAAATACCGATAACGAAACCTTATTGAATAATACCATGATGGCTCTTCGACAGTTGAAACCCGTCAATCATTTAATCATTTTTATAAGTGATTTTTTACACTACATGCCTTCTGTAAAGCAGGAAATGGCAGCACAATCAAGGCACAATGATGTGGTGTTATTCAAGGTAAATGATCCGTTAGAGTTAGCACTAGGTGATGACAAGTGGGTATTATCCGACAGTCAATTACAAATTTCATTCGATGGTAAAAAAGCCGATAATGACAAAAAGTTTACTGAATTTAATGATCAACGAAAGGATCAGTTTAGTCAGGAAATGCTAAATATCGGTATCCCCATTTTACAGTTTAACACCGTTGAACCTATACATAAACAACTAAGCAACTATTTTAGATAATGGAAACCACCGGATTAGATACAATACAACTATATGAGCCAGAGGTAGTAGCTTTTTCTTTTGATGCTATAGGGTGGACTATATTAACGTATGCCATAGTTTTAGCGGTTCTGGTTATCATTGCTCTAAAAGTTAAAGCATTCTATAAAAACAAATATCGAAGAGACGCTGCAAAAGAACTTGACAAGTTGAATGGTAAAGATTTAAAGGCTATTGACTTAATTAAACACCTTGCTGTACTGTTAAAGCATACCGCCATGCGCAGTTTTGGAAGAGAACAGCTGGCATCAGTTTCCGGGAATGATTGGCTTAATTTTTTACAAGGTAAGTGCAAAGGAATTAACACAAACGATTTAAAATTAATTGCAGAAGCAAGTTATAATGAAACATTGGCTGATAGTATTACAAGTAATCAGCAAAAGAAACTAATACAAACAGTTAAATATTGGATTAATCATCATGCCTGATAATTTTCAATTTGCATATATATGGGTCTTCTACCTTTTGCCATTACCCTTATTGGTAATTTGGCTGCTGCCTGCTGTGCGTATTAGTAAAAAATCGCTGTGGGCACCGTTTTTTAAGTATGCGGCCCAAAGTAGCGGAGAAAAACCAATGTCAGGAGTCAAGCAGGTAAAACGCCCATGGCTTAGACAGATAATTTTATGGTTATGCTGGGTGTTGATGCTTTTAGGTTTGGCACGTCCTCAATTGGTTGGAGAGCCCGATTTAGTGGTTAAAACTTCCCGTAACTTTTTACTTGTGGCTGATTTATCCTTTAGTATGGCCCAAAAGGATTGGGATTTGGAAGGGGAGAAGGTAAGTCGCTGGGATGCAGTAAAACATTTAATGGGTGAATTTATAAAGGAGCGCCAGGGAGATAGAATGGGAACCATCTTATTTGGCAGCAATGCGTATACTTTAGCCCCATTTACGAGCGATACTGAAGCTTTGAAACAGCTATTGGACGATACTGATGTTGGAATGGCTGGTCAGCAAACCAATATTGGTAAAGCCATTGGTAAGAGTATAGCCTTATTTGATAACGACACACTTCCTAAAAAAGTCATGCTGTTGTTAACGGATGGGGCAGATAGTGGGATTGGTGTTTCTCCTTTTGATGCTGCCGAACTGGCTCATCAGGATAGTATTGTGATTCATACTATTGGAATTGGAGATCCTACACGACCTGGAGCCGATTTAGATGAAGAGGCTTTAGAACATATCTCAGAACTAACTGGTGGTGAATACTTTTTAGCCAAAGATGTATCGGAAATGGAAAGAGTTTTTGATTTACTGGATGAAATTGAACCTGTAGAATATGAAGAAGAGACATACGTTCCTGTTGAAGAGCTTTTCTACTATCCTGTATTCGCCATTTTTTCATTATCGTTTGTTTTACAGTTTTTTGTGAATCTGTTAAACCTGTTTAAAAGAAAGGAGGCCTGATATGGAAGTATTAAAATTATGGGAACAACTCCACTGGATACGTCCACAGGCTCTATGGTTACTTATACCTGTAGTATTATTCCCGGTTTTGTATTTAATAAGACGGGATAAAAGTGATCAGTGGGTTCAACGAATCGCGTCACATTTGCGTCAATACGTTATTCTTAAAGGAAACTTAAAAGCTTTATACGCCGCTCGTGTATTACTTATTTTTGGATGGATTGTAATTGTAATTTCAGTTAGTGGCCCAAGTTTTGAGCAGGTTGAAAAGCCAGGTGCAAAAGTAGAGTCAACTGGTTTAATTATGTTGCAGTTATCAGAGTCTATGCTTAAAGAAGATTTGCAACCCAACCGCTTAGAAAGAGCAAAATATAAGATCAAAGACCTTTTAAGTGCTAATCCTGGTATAAGAATGGGATTGGTAGCCTATGCAGGAAGTGCACATTTGGTAATTCCGCCTACTACCGATTACGAGACATTGGAGTTACATCTGGAAGCACTAAAGCCGGGAATAATGCCTAAAAAAGGAGTAAATATAGATGAGGCATTGGTGCTGGCTGATACTCTGGTTAGAAAAAATACGGCTCCAAGCCACTTTATTTTTATGAGTGATATGCCCGATGATGCCGATGTTGAAACCATGAAACAATTTGTACAGGGCAAAGAAGATCAGGTTACAATTATGCCTTTTACTGCATTAACAGAGGATGTAAACAACCGGGCTATCATTTTAAATAAAGAATCAAACGTTCAGTTTTTATTACCCACTTTAGATGCCAGTGATGTAGAACTATTAGCCACGACATTAGAAGAAAACAAGCTTTATCAGGATGATCCGGAATTGCAGGAAAGCATGTGGGTAGAACATGGATATTACTTGCTGTGGATATTGGCTTTTATCATTCTGATTTGGTTCAGAAAAGGGTTTATGCCCACATTAATACTGGCTGTATTATTGAGCAGTTGCAGTGGAAATCATAGTGCGAAAGATTTGTTTTTAACTAAGGATTACCAAGGGCAAAAGGCAATGGATGAAGGTAATTATATGGAAGCTGCTAAGTTATTTGAAGATCCTATGCAAAAGGGAACAGCCTATTTTAAAGCAGGAGACTATAAAAAAGCTATTGAGGCTTTCAGGAAGGATACTACCGCTCAAGGATTCTATAATTTGGGATTAAGCTATCTAAAGGAAGAAAACTATAATGCAGCTTACAATGCCTTTTACAGGTCAAAAATGCTGGATAATGCATTTACACAAAGTGATATTGCTATTGACAAAGTGCAACAGTGGTTTTTAAAACAAAACAATGAATTTGAAGCTCTTTCAAATACTGAGGTTGAGGCTTTGTTTGAAAAGATGATAGAAAATACTAATGCTGAAGAGGATTTAGGTGGAGGAGGACAGGAAGCCACAGAAGAACAAATGCAGGATGAGCGATTAATGGAGGAAGTGGAATCGGAAGTTCATGCTGGTGAAGAACAGGAAGAAGTACCCGAGGAATTTGATACTCCTGAAGAAATGGATGCGCGTAAGGTTATTATTCGTGATGTGAAAGAAGATCCTGGTGAGTTTTTAAGAAGGAAATTCGAATACCAATTAAAGAAAAGAAATGAGTAGACGCATTTACATATTATCCCTTTGTTTATGGCTTTCTGTATTTATTTCAATGCATCTGTTCGGTCAAGATGTTTATACGACAGTAAGCGTTAGTCCGCGTAATGTTTATGTAGGACAACCTTGCAAGTATACCGTTAAGGTTTATACAGATACCTGGTTTACTCAGGGGGCTGTTTTTCAGCCATTTTCTTTAAACGATGCTTTCATAGTTCCAGCCAATAACCAGGTTGGAACAGAGCGCATCAATGGCAAGACTTACAGTTTTGTGGCCCACAATTATTGGGTTTATCCATATAATGCCGGTGAATTGCTATTACCTCAACAGAAAATTGTGGTGCATAGTCCGGCACCGGCACAGTACAAAGCTACTGCCAAAACGATTATATCCAAAACAGCAAATTTAAATGTTACTCCTAATCCACCACATATAAGTGCAGATAACTGGATAGTTGCTCAACGCTTAAACAGAACAGAATCCTGGTCTGGTAAAACCACTAACTTGAAAGTTGGAGACGTGATTGAACGATCCGTAAACATAAATGCTTATGGGACTATGGCTTCGTTTATGCCAGAGTTAAACTGGGATAAAATTGATGGGATAAGTGTATATCCTCAATCACCCAAAATAACTACAGAAACACCTGAGCGATCTACCGCTATAAAAAAAAAAAAAAAACAAACCGTTGCCTACCTGTTTGAAAAAGAAGGAACATTTACCATACCAGCTGTAAATATCGGTTATTGGGATGTAAACCAACATCGATGGGTTGATCGATCACTTCCTTCGCTAACTGTTGAGGTGGCACCTAACGATGACTTAAGTGTGTTGGCATCCCATCGAGACTCGCTGATGCAACAGTCGCAGGTTGAAGTTCTGAATCACATTCCGGAAAATCAGGATGACAAATGGAGAGAATGGAGCATTTGGACCGTTTATATTATTGTCGGTGGCGTTGTGATTCTGTTATTGATCTATTTAATCAGAAGGATAAAGGCACAAATAGTGAGGTATAAAAAAACAGAAAAGTATATCTTTAGAAAACTTTTGCGCTCAGATTCAGATAAAGGGTTTTATGCATACTTATACCGTTGGATAAGTTGCGTGTCAGATCAAAATAGTCTCGAAAATCTGGTGAAAACCAAGGCTTCTCTCCAATTACAGGCCGACTTTAATAGCTATTATAAGCTTATGTTCGAAAAAAGTACAAACACCAAAAAGCGGAATACCTTTTTAAGAACCCTTCGCAGAGAACTCCTGCGAAAAGATGACCGAGATAATATGGAACTCAATCCTTAGCAAGATACACAAGTATATTCACTTGCGGATTAATCCACTGTAGCTTGATCGATTACCGTAAAATCAGAAAGAATAAGTAGAAAAAAAAGCCCGCCGACGTTAAAACGATGGAGGGCGGTGGCGGAGAGAGGGGGATTCGAACCCCCGGTACACTTGCGGTGTACACACGCTTTCCAGGCGTGCACAATCGGCCACTCTGTCACCTCTCCAAAATGCGCATCAAATATATGAACTTATTTTAGTTTGCAAAGTTCATCAAACAAAAAATCCCAACCGAAGTCAGGATTCATACGCACGGGAGGAGAGGCTCGAACTCCCGACACCTGGTTTTGGAGACCAGTGCTCTACCAACTGAGCTACACCCGTGTGTTTTGATTGCATTGCCTTTGCTAATGCGGATGCAAAAATAGGAGAATAATCATTAATTCAAATGTTTTTTTGAAGAAAATAATCAGCAAAAGCGCGTAGTGTCTGGCACAGAGCTTCTTTAGTTGTAAAAATAGATTCAATCATTTGTCAATAAATGCTTAGACTTTAGACACAAGACGTAATTGATTTAATTTGTGTAGCTTTTTGATAGAATGGTGAGCCGTTTTGCTTCAAAGTTGATGCTAACAAACCTCTTAGTCGCTGTTACTAAGGCTAAAGTTTGGAGACATTTGCATCTAAGCTGATGCTTTTGAAGACCAAAACTG
This sequence comes from Carboxylicivirga sp., assembly GCF_982718395.1. NCBI lineage: Bacteria > Pseudomonadati > Bacteroidota > Bacteroidia > Marinilabiliales > Marinilabiliaceae > Carboxylicivirga > Carboxylicivirga sp. The sequence goes on along the minus strand of NZ_CEXQWX010000026.1, from coordinate 5,471 downwards.
ATGCTCAATAGCATCGAAGGCCAAGCGCCTAGGGTTTGAAATAGTCACAATTTACCTAAAAGGTGCAGCCTTTATGGTTCTATGTCGAAGCTTATTTGAGTCGATGTTGATGTTATTGAGGTTTAACTATGGAATACTTTGCCTGAAAGTTGGTGCTTTAGTGGCTTATGTCAGGCCTTAACCAGCATTAAATACGGTGTTGTTGCAGTGCAAGCTCGTTGCAAAAAGCATGTAAATCGATGCTAAACAGGTTAAAGTTCAAAGCTCGAGAGGTCCAATCATTGAGCAAAAAGCTTAAAAGTTTTGGCTAACGATCTTAATAATTGGAGCAAAAAGCATTGATATCCGAGCCTTCGTGGTTAAAGTTCGAAGCCTAAAGCAGTACGAACAGAACTTTAGGTTTCAAAGTCAATGCTTCAAGGTCCAATGGACGAGCTATTTGGGTAAAGGTTTGTAGCTCAAAGCTTCAAATCCGAAGCTTTAAGGTGCATAATTGTAGCCTAGCAGTGTGTCGGACTTACCTATTAAAGCATCTGAGATTCGAATATTTCAAGACAAGTCTCGAATAGGGGGTCAAGAAAAAAAGCTAAAAAGTGCTTAAGTCCGACAGGCTCCTAGGCCCATAACCGTTTAAAGCTCTTCAACAGGTGTCTATTAAAAAAGCAAGGTAATGGCTGTACCTTTGTGTTCCTTTGATTCAACTTTGAGCTGACCGCCGTGTAGACGCATCACCTGTTTTGACAAAGCTAAGCCAATACCATTGCCGCCCTCACGGGAAGTATAAAACGGGATGCAGACTTTTTCCAGTTCTTCGGCTGGAATTCCCTTGCCATTATCAGTAACCGAGATTTTAAGCTGTTGATTATTCAAGGTTGCTTTGACTTCAACTTTGGCATCAGTTTTATCCATGGCCTCAATACTGTTTTTGACCAGGTTGATCAATACCTGTTCAACCAGCTTTTCATCGATGAGGTAATTTAATTCATCCGGACAAACCATTTGAATTTGGTAAATCTGATTAGATTCTGAGGAGTTGAAAAGTGTTTGTACTCGCGAAAGTAGGTTGTTGATATTACAAATAGAGGTCTGCGCACTTTTTAGTCCTGCCATTCCGCGGTAACTTTCAACAAATTGCGTTAGACCTTTACTGCGACTATGCATGGCATCCAAGGCATCAATCAGCTCATTTTGCTCTTCCGGCTCAATTAGCAAAGGTTGTTCGGCTGTTTCAAAGCGGCTTTTCAGTCCTGCTGAGATGATATTGACCGGGCTTAAAGAGTTAATTACCTCATGGGTCAATACGCGAATCAGTTTTTGCCATGATTCCAATTCCTTCTGCTCAATCTCTCGTCGGATATCCTGAAAAGCAATCAGACGTAATGTTTTAGATTCCTGCTTCATCATCACTGCAGAGAGGGCTATTTGCAACAAGCGTTTGTCAACCGTAAGATCCAATAACTTCTGTTGGTTGGGCTTCAGTTGCATCAAGGTATTTGAAAGATCCTTTTGAAACTGATTAAGCTTTTCAAGACGATGCAGATATTTAATATTAAGCAGTCTTAGTAAGGCATCATTGGTCATCAGTACATTCCCATGTTCATTAACTACAATAATTGCCACACCAATTTTCTTTAAGGCGGTTTCAAAAAAGAGGTATTCTTTTTCCTTCTCCACCTTTAACTGGCGAAAAACTTCCACAACCTGGTTAAAAGACTTGAACAGATCCTGGAAGGTGGCATCGTTATCGCGTGTTCGAAAGTGTATGGTAGTATCACCAAAGCCGAAGGATTGAATAAACTTTGCCAGTTCGCGGTTGGTTTTACGTACTGTATAAATCAGATAACAGACTTGTATAATATATGTCAGAATGAATAAATACCCGAAGAGCATTAGATTTTCATTGGACCACACCAGAAAGAACAGAATTGGAGTGGTTGCTAATAACAGACTCTGTACAATTGTGCTTACTGTAAAGTGTTTATAACTCATACTTTTTAATTTTATCGTACAGAGTCGATCGGTTAATCCCCAGTTTTTTGGCAGCCTTGCTCATGTTACCCTTACATTTTTCAATGGCTTTTTCAATCAGCAAACGTTCATGTTCGTTAAGGTTAAAGCAATCATCATCCAAAACCTTCTGATTGCTAACATTAAGAAATAAATCATCGACATCAATCTTGGGTGTGTCAGAAAGAATGACTGCCTTTTCGATAGTATGTTGTAGTTCCCTGATATTTCCCGGCCATGTTTGTTGCTCTAGGGCTTCAATTGCCGAAGTGCTAAAGTTCAGATGTCCTTTTTGGTATTTATCGGCTTGTTTTAGTAAAAAGAATTCGGCCAGTCCTTTGATGTCCTCTTTTCGTTGACGCAATGCCGGGAGTTCCATTGAGATGGTATTGATACGATATAGCAAATCCTCGCGAAAAGTCCCTTCGGCAACCATTTGCTGTAGTGGCATATTAGTGGCGCAAATCAGGCGGATATCAACTTTTATGGGACGCGAACTGCCAACAGGAGTGATCTCTCTGTTTTGTAAGGCAGCCAGTAACTTGGACTGAGCCGCTAATGACAGGTTGCCAATCTCATCCAGAAAGAGTGTACCACCCGATGCCAACTCAAAACGACCGGTACGATCACTTTTGGCATCAGTAAAGGCTCCTTTCGAATGACCAAACAGTTCACTTTCAAATAAATTCTCATGTATGGCACCCAAATCAACCGAGACGAACATTTCTTCTCTACGTTTGGATTGTTGATGAATCGTGCGTGCCATAACTTCTTTTCCAGTCCCGTTCTCTCCTAATATGAGCACATTAACATCGGTAGGTGCTACCTTCTTCACCATGGTCATAATTTGCATCATGCTATCCGACTGACCGATAAACAAATCTTGCTGATTATCGATCACTTCTTTAAGATGTTTCTGTTTCTTTTTTAAACGGGTGATGTCGCGTTTTGACTTTTGTAGTTCGTATACCGATCGAAGGGTGGAAAGTATTTTACGTTCATCCCATGACTTCTCAATAAAATCTGCTGCTCCTTTTTTAATTGCCTTAACAGCAAGCTCAACATCACTATAGGCAGTAATAAAAACAACTGCCAATTCCGGATCTTGCTGATGTACCTCATGCATCCAATACATCCCTTCATTACCGTTGTTAATGCCAGCTTTAAAATTCATATCCAGCATTATGATATCATAGGCTTCTTTGCTCAGGTGCTCTTTAATCCGATTGGGGTTATGTTCTGTAACAATCCGTTTGAAATAAGGTCCTAAGTAGAGTTTTAAGGCGATCAGCAATTCTTTGTTGTCGTCTACTATTAGTATGTTTCCTTCTTTTAACATGGGCTTTTGGGTTTTATTGGTGGGATTATTCAATCCCCCCAATTGCTATATCTTTAAAGTTTCATCTAAATCAACCCCCTTCGCCAAGGGGGAAATCCATTGAAATATCTATTTTAATATCTTATTATGGATGACCTTTTGTTCAATTGATACTTGTTTTGTTGACTGTTTTAAAAGTTATTTCCCCCTTAGAAAAGGGGGCGGCTTAAAATGTAATTTTTATAAGGGTATTTTGGGGGATTGATAATTATCATTAGGCATTATCCTTTCTTTGATTCTAGTTCGTCTATTGTTGCTTCAATGACTCGAATGACATTATTCAAATTTTTCCTCACTTCATACTCATCTATTCTTAAAACATAATAACCAAGTTCTTCAAGTTTTTTATCCCTTATTCTATCTTCATCGACTTTAAACTGATGTGAGTAGCCATCTAATGCAATAATCAATTTAAGTTTTCGGCAGATAAAATCAACGATATAATTGTCTATAGCAAATTGTCGGTTGAATTGATAACCATACATTTTTTGGGCTCTTAAAGCTTCCTTCCATAAGATGATTTCACCATCTGTTGAGTTGTTTCGTAGCTCCTTGGCATATCCTTTAAGTTGTTTATTATAGTTTGAGTCACTCATGGAAAGGTTTGTTTAATTATGGTCAATCCCCCTGATTGGTTTAAATCATATTCTTGAATTCAGTTTTCTTATACTATTTAAGTTTAAAAATTTTTCCTCCTTGGAGAAGGGGGCAGTAAAATCAATTATCAAGTTAATTGTATCAAGGGATTGACCTTTCTGTTCAATTCCCACCTACAAAATACTCTTTTATTGTTGGAATATCATACAAGAGTGTTGGATATTCCGACATAAAAAATAAATGATTATAAGATTGTATGCAGATAATCAGTTCTTTATGAAAGAGGCATGGCTTTGGCATAGCTTGGAGCAGATGAATAATAAGTAATATGGATCGACAAATTGAGAAAAAGCCTTGGTGGAAAAAGAATATGAAATGGCTGATACTAGCAAGCCTGTTTGTTATTTGGTGTATTTACTTTATTGCTTTTGCCGACCATCGGAGCCAGGTTAAAACCAAGGCCGATCGATTAACTATATCGACGGTGATGGACGATTATTTCCAGGATTATATCAGTGTAACAGCCACGGTAGAGCCCTATCGTACTATTTTTCTGGATGCGATTGAAGGGGGACGAGTGGAGTCGATTCTATTGGAAGAAGGTAGTATGGTGAATGAAGGCGATGCCATTGCTGAACTTAGCAACACTAACCTGATTCTTGAAATTTCAAATAATGAAGCAAATGTAGCAAGAGCTATAAACGAGTTGCGGACTGCTCGTTTACAGATGGAAATGAATGCAATGGAGTTACAAAATCAGATCGTTAAACTTGAGGGAGAGCTGTTTTTGCAGAAACGTCAGTTTATTAATTCTAAATCGTTCTTTAGTGAAGGCCTGATATCAGAAGATGAATTTTTAAGAGATAAAACTAATTACGAAGCTTCTAAACGTCAGATGAACCTGCTTAATGAAAGTTTTCGTCGCGATTCTGTTTATCGTGGAATCCAGATTGAAACTTTAGAGAATTCGGCGACCCGGATGGAGTCAAATCAGTCTATTATTCAAAAGCGTCTGGACAACCTAACCATCAAAGCTCCGGTAACGGGTCAGCTGGCTTCTCTTAATCTTGAAGAAGGTCAGGTGATATCCTATGGTATGCGTGTGGGAAAAGTCAATATTCTGGATCGGTTTAAATTAAAAGCTGAAGTTGATGAGCATTATATTTCTCGCGTACGCACCGGATTAAAGGCTGATTGCCAGTTCCCAAATGGAAACATTAATGCTACTGTGAGTAAAATTTATGCCGAGGTAGAAGATGGTAAATTTACTGTGGATCTCGACTTTGACAGTGAGGAAATACAGGCTTTAAGGATCGGTCAAACCAGTCATATAAAGTTAGAGCTGGGTGATCCTTCACAGGCAAGATTATTACCGCGAGGCAGCTTTTTCCAGAGTACAGGAGGACAATGGGTATTTGTTCTTAATAAAGATCGTACAGCTGCATATAAGCGGGAAGTGTCCATTGGACGTCAGAATCCAAAATATTTT